>JARLIR010000211.1 GCA_031291635.1 Rhizomicrobium sp.
AAGCTGATCATGTTTTCAGCAACGCGGCGGCGATAGTCGATACCGCCAGTGGCGCCGGTCGTGCCGATGCCATTGGTGCCATAGCCCGCGATGGTGGCGTGAACCGGAGTCGTCAGGGGCGAGAACAACAGCGTCCAGGTCGGGATAGTGCTGGCGGGCGTATCGAGCGCCGCCATGGCAATATCGCCCTGCAAGAAGTTGTTACCGATGCCGAGCTGGGTCGAGATCGGATTGTAGATGACGTAGTTGGCGTTGTAGGCATTTTCCGCCGTGCGCGTCAGGTCCTTCGCGCCGCCCGAAACACCATTCAGCCAATGGCCGATCGCGGATGCGCCGGACTGGTTGTTGTTGGCATTGAAGAAGAAGCCGATGGGCAGGCCACCGAATTTGGAACCATACGTTTTGCCGTTGGTAAAGGCTGTCTCGGCCGGATTTTCGTTGACGCAATGCGATGCGAAAATAACCGTACGCGGATTGATCAGCGAGGCGGTGCAAAGGCCGATGAAGCCGTTCTGCTCATCGACCACCATCTGGCCGATACCGGTAACGTTGGTGGTGTCGACGACCTGTGACGGCGTGTAATTGGTGTTGATCACGATCGCGTCCGCCGGTGTCACGGTCAAGCTTGCTGCCGCGAGACCCAGCAACGCTGTGCTGGCCCGGAGCATGGTCTTCAGGCTGCGTGAATTCTTCGACATTTTCGCCCTCAATGTTGCGTCGCTGCGGCCGTGCTGCAGGCCGAGCAGACCCCCAATTTTCCCAACCAAGCACACGCCTGCCGGGAAGCAGTAGCCCTCACATCGTGAGCGATACGGGCGAGCCTTGCAATAAAACCAAGCACATCAGGGCACTGCCACATCCTTTTGCAGTGCGTTATGATACAAATGCCACAGCCAGATACATGTCATAATTGAACAGAATATCGTTGCCCCTTCGCAACAATTGAAGTTATCTCTAGGGAAGGAATGGAATTTTCTAACAAACGCCTATTTTCCGCGGCGGATTAAAAATCATTCGCACCACCTCATTGCGGCGCACCGGCACATAACACGCAACTACAGCGTGCTTTTTGCTAAAAATACCGAGCGATTTGGAAAATGACACTGCTGGCGCTCTGCAGGCTACCCCACTCGCTCTTGCGCCCGCCCCAGCTGCCGCCGCCATAGACGCCGACACTCCACAAATCGGAGATGTCGTACGAGAGCGATATCTGACCGAGGCTCGAACCATCGATTAGATCGCTCATCACAAACGCCCCCACATCGCTATGTTCGATGTGAAATGGCTCGCTCCAATCGGCGCGCACAAAGGCTTGGTGGCGGCTCATCGGTTGCTGCTGATCCGAGGCATAGCCGCGGAGGTACCACATGAGGGGAGCGAGCGACGGATCGGCCCCATTGGCAAACCACCCCCGCCACTCTTGGCGGGAAAGCCCGGCCTCATGAAAGTTGTATTCAACACTCAGCGTGACCTTGTCCTCGCCGGTCCAATAAGCCCCCGCCGACAGGTCGTTCTTGAAGCTGCGTGACAGGCTGGTGGCAGGCAGCAGCGGCACGAAGGACGGCAAGGTCCGGGTGCGCTTGCCGAAAGCAATGGCATCGACAATGGCGCTCGGCGCTTCGCCGCCCGACCAGGAGGCATAAGCGATCACGCTTGCCCCGATGGGATGGGACAGGTTGAGGCCGAACTTGGTGCGTCCGCTTTCGTAATAGACCAGCATTTGCGGGCTGAAATCCTCGACTTCGAAACTGAACGCCGCCAGCGCCCGGTCGGCGCCATTGGTCTGATCGATTTTGGGATCCAGCGGCCCTGCCAAGCCGCCCATGGCCACCGGCGCATGGAGTTTGGGCGCGTAGAGCACTTCCACTGCCCCGCCGTCAAAGAAATGCTGCCCGCGGAGCATCACCGTACCCAAGCGGTTGAGCCGTGCGGAGCTGGGATCTGCAGAAGATTGCGCCACACTGGTGCGGGCGCGGAAGTAATCCGTCGGGTTATAACCATAGGCAGTGCCGTAGCGCGCATTGATGCGGCCGGCTTCAAGAAAGGTCTGGGGCATCGCCTCCCAAGTAAGATAGGCCTCGCGCACATCGTTGCGCAGGGATTCCTTGGGAAAGCTGATACCATCGGCAAAGCTAAGGCTGAGCCGGTCGCTGGCTGTGACCGTGAGATCAGGCGCCAAAGTCCATTGATCGAGCCCATCGAAGCTGGTGCGGTTGGCCCAGCGCGAGGGTAGCGTGCCACCGACCGGCACGGCGAGACGCCCGCGGAGGGAATACCAGCCGACCGCATTTTCCAGGAAATACTTGCCATGCCCGGGCGCAGCGATGGGCTGATCGGGCGCATTCTGCACCGTGCCGGGAATGAGGTTTAGATCATTGTTCTCCTGCGCCGCAACGGGCAGCACTGTTCCAGCGAACGCGAAGAGGATGACAGCCCGTTTCATCATTCCGCTTTCAAGCGCGGCAGGTAATCACGCTGGAACCAGGAATCCGGCACGTCGTGCGCCTGCATATCCGAGACCGCCATGGTGGTGACGAGGTTCTGATTGACGGCATCGATAACAATGGTCTCGCCCGGCGCCATGCGGCCGAGCTGGAGCGTGAATTTGTGGAAGTAGGCGATTTTCAGAAGGCGGCCGCTATCGGAATAGAACTTGCCCTTGATCTGCCGGTTGGTGCCCTTCTCGACCCAGTATTCGACATGGCTGTAAACCGCCTCATCGCTGGCTGCTTTCAGATCGACATGCCAGCAATCCTTGTTCTGGCGATCGGCATCGAGCAGGGTCTCTTCGCCCACCAGCGTCGCAGAATAGTCCTTGGCCAGATTGACGGTGGCGACGTCGCCATTGGAGGCTTGGCCCAACAGCCGCTGCTGCGGTGAGATGCGGACGCTCGCCTTTGACGAGGGATCGTAGAACCACATATTGGTGCCGTTCATCAGCACCATCTTGCCCGCATCGCGCACCGGCAAAACATAACGCACCAGATTGTCGTATTGCTTGGTCGTCTTGTTCTGCCGCACGAAAATGACGAGCTGCATGCTGCTCTGCGGTTTGCCGCCGACATATTCGGTGAGCAAGTCCATGACCCGGAAGCCTTGTCCGGGGTTGCGGGCAGCATCGACCGCTGCGATGATCTCCTGCCCCGTTGGCGTGGCGGCATGAGCGCCTTCGAACAACAGCGCGGCGACAGCAAAACCTATCAAAATGTTCTTCATCGTATTCCTCATACGTGACGCAGCGCGTCGACAACCTTCATACGGGCGGCTCGATTGGCCGGGATGATCGAGGCCAGCGTTGCCATGATCACAAGAACGATCCAGATCGTGGTGAGCAATCCGCCGGTGCCGTGGGTAAGCAACGTCAGCGAGACCGGGCTGGCGTCACCAGGCGGAGTGTATTTGATGTCGGCGTGATTGATCAGAGTGGTGACGATTGCGCTCAGCAGCAAGCCGGAGGTGGCGCCAAGGACACCAAGAATGGCGCCTTCGAGCAGAAACTGACTGCGGATACCATTTCGACGAACGCCCATGGCGCGGGCGGTGCCGATCTCATTGGTGCGCTCCATGATGCTCATGCCCATGGTATTGGCCGTGGTGAATAGCACGATGATGCCGAGCACGACGGTCAGAAAGGCGAAGATCACATTGAGGAAGTTCATGATCTGCAGGAAAGAGGGCTGCAGCTCGCGATAATCGCGCACTTCGAGATTGAGATGCTGGCTGGCAAACTGGCTCTCTAGCCGGGCGCGCGCCGCTTCCATATCTTCGCTGCGCTGAAGCTGCAGCGTGATCGAGGTCACTTTCTTCTCGCCGCCGCCATACAGCAGTTGCTGGGCCAGCGGCAGATTCATTTCGACGTAGCTGT
This sequence comes from Rhizomicrobium sp., assembly GCA_031291635.1. GTDB lineage: Bacteria > Pseudomonadota > Alphaproteobacteria > Micropepsales > Micropepsaceae > Rhizomicrobium. The sequence continues at coordinate 3,866 of JARLIR010000211.1, forward strand.
CTTCCAATTCCCGGGCGCCCAGCCCGCGCGCTTCGGTGGGGTAGAAGGCGACGATGTTCGGCGCTCCGCCAGCACTGCCCAAGAGATCAATGCGCGGGCCTTTGGCGGCTCCGACAGCATCGGTGAGAAAGCCGCTCTTGGCGGTCGCTTCCACCGGGCAGTCTTTGACCTTGAGCGGCTTGCACAGGCCCAAGATGCGAGCTAGGCTACGACCGATGATGCCGTGATCGAGATCGCCGTCTTTCAGGCCGCTGGTGTGGAAGTTGCCGTTATTGAGTTTGTACTCGTCCCAGGTCGCCATCTTGTCGCGATCGGACGGCACGATGCCTTGACCGAAAAACGTCTTGGACCGATCGACTGTGGCGTTGCCAGCGATACCGCCGAGCGACACGCCGGGGGTGACGACCCGCAGCATTGGCTTCAGCACAGGATCACTTTTCAGGATTCCCATCACTTTGGTGTAATCGTTGATGCCATAGGCCAAAGGCTGGGCGCTGCCGAATTCGAAATAGCCCTTCTGGAACACAGCAAGATGCCCGGCGCTGCGGATGATGCCGGTCTGCATGCCGACCATCGCCATCCCATTATATTCGCCGAACAGGATCAGCGCCGTGGCGCCTACTGCGATGGCCGATGCCGTCATGAACGAGCGGCGGCCGTTGCGCAGCACATTGCGGAACGCAATCTTGAACAAGCTAGCCCCCTTCAGACGTGGCGCAGAGCATCGACGACTTTCATCTTCGAGGCGCGATTGGCTGGAACAAGCGACCCGATGGTCGCAATTACGAGCAGGCTGAACCAAATGCGCAGCATCAGCGGCACATCACCGACGAGCAGGCGGATTGCCACCTGCCGCGCCTGCCCCGGCGGCGTGTACATAATGTTGGCGTGGTTGAACCAGATCGCCAGCAGATTGCCGAAAATGAGCCCGGCCGTTGCGCCGATGATACCGAGGATCAGTCCTTCCACCAAGAATTGCATGCGGATACCGCTGCGGCGAACGCCCATGGCACGGGCGGTGCCGATTTCCTGGGTGCGCTCCATCACGCTCATGCTCATGGTGTTGACCACGGTGAAGATCACGATCACGCCCATGATGGTGGCGAGAAAGACGAACATCACCGTCAGGAAGTTGCGGATCTGCAGATACATGGGGCTGATCTCGGTGAAGTCGTGCACTTCCAGCGGCAGCTTATGCGCCGCGAACAGTGTGTTCAGTCTGGCCCGAGCCGCCGCCATGTCTTCGGTGCGGTTCAGCTGCATGATCAACGATACCGCCTTGTGCTCCGTGCGCCCATAGAGCAACTCCTGCGCCAGCGCGATGTGCATGCCGACATACATGTCGTCGAGTTCTTTGACGCCCTGACCATTGGCACCCGTGGCATAAAAGGTGACGACATTGGGCGCACCCGTGGCGGTGGCTCCGAGCAGATCGAGCCGTGGCGCCGTTTCGCTGGGTGCCGCCTCGCTGGGCACACGATCTCGCGCGCTGAGTTCGCTGAAATCCATCGCCGGTCCAGCGACGGGCGCTTCGGTATTCTGCTTGGGCGGCGGCGGCGCAATCGGACAATTTTTCACTTTGAGCGGACCGCAAAGTCCCAATACACGTGCCATGCCGATGCCGAGAACACCGCGATTGATATCCTTATCAGTGACACCGATCGGCGAAAAAACAGTTCCGGGGGCGACCAGATGATATTCATCCCAATGGCGCATGCGCTCGCGATCAGAGGGCACAAAACCGCTGCCGTAAAAGGTCTTCGAGGCATTGATGGAGAAATTGCCTGCGATCCCGAACAGCGTCACGGTCGGCGTCAGCACCCGCACCATCGGCTGCAGCACCGGATCGGTCTGGATCAGGTGCATCACCGATTGGTACTGGGAAATGCTGTAGCCGGCAGGATTGCCGCTGCCATAGTCAAAATAGCCCTTCTCGAACACTGTGAGATGGCCGCTCGCCATCACAGTTTGGGTTTCGAGGCCGAGAAAGACAAAATCATTGTATTCGCCGAACAGCACCAGCGCGATGGCGCCGACCGCGATGGCCGAGGCGGTCATCAGCGAGCGCCGGGCGTTGCGGGCTATATTTCGCAAGGCAATCTTGAACAGCATCATGACGCGCGCCCCGAACGATGCTCGACCAGCTTGCCGTCGCGGATGATGTAGGTTTCCTCGGCGTGGGAAATCAGCTGCGGGTCATGGCTGGCGAAGATGAAGCTCACCGCTTGCTCATGCTGCATGCGCTGCATCAATTCGATGATCTGCAGGCCGGTTTCGCTGTCGAGATTGGCGGTGGGCTCGTCAGCAAGCACGATCTCGGGGTGCTTGACGAGGGCGCGGGCGATGGCGACGCGCTGCTTCTGGCCGCCGGAAAGCTGATTGGGGCGTTGCTTGCGCTGGTCAGCGAGACCGACAGCTTCGAGCAGCGCCATGGTGCGCTCACGCCGCTCTGCTGCGGGCATACCGATCAAGAGCAGCGGATATTCCACATTCTCGTAAGCCGACAGCACCGGAAACAGGCTGAAATTCTGAAAGATGAAGGCGATGTTCTTGGCACGGAAATCCGTCACCTTTTTATCCGCCATGCGCACGACATCTTCGCCTGCCACTTGCAGGGTTCCCGCGGTCGGCTTGTCGATGCAACCAATCAGATTGAGTAAGGTGGTTTTGCCCGAGCCCGAGGGCCCCACGATCATAGCAAAACGCTTCTTTGGAATATCGAAACTGATGTCGTTGAGGGCTGAAACCTGCAAGCCATCGTCGTCATAGGTTTTCACCACATTGCGCAAACTGACGACCGGATTTTCTGCCACGTGAACCTCCAGAAAGGCTGCCCCTGAGGGGATTCCACCCTCGAATTTAGATTACTCTATACGCCAGAGTACTCGCTTGCAAGCCCTCCCCTCCTGCTACGCCAAAGGCTCTACGAATACCAAAGCAGACCGACATAACGCGCTCGTGATGGCTTGACGGAAAGAAAGCGTTCGAGCCGCGGTGACACCGGTGGACAGACATCATAAGTTACGGAAAAGGCTCAAAGAGTCCAACCCGAGAGGATCTGACCATGACCACGCGCAGACAGTTGCTGCAAACCGTTGCGGCCACCACAGCTTTGTCTGGCACCCTCTCCAGCCTTCAAGCGGCCCCCGCGACGGATCCCTGGGCCGAGGCCGAACGCATCGTGGCGCGGATCAAGCGCCCGCAATTTCCGGCGCGCGATTTTCCGATCACGGATTATGGCGCCACATCAGGCGGTACAAAGTGCACGGCAGCCATCGCCAAAGCCATCGCGGCTTGCGCGGCAGCTGGCGGCGGGCGCGTGGTGGTGCCAGAAGGCAATTGGCTGACCGGCCCTATCCATCTCAAGAGCCATGTGAATCTCCATATCGCCAAAGGCGCCACGCTGCGCTTCAGCACCGATCACGCGGATTACCTGCCGCTGGTGCTGACGCGCTGGGAAGGTGTCGAATGCATGAACTATTCCCCGCTGGTCTACGCATTCGAGCAGGAGAATATCGCTGTCACCGGCGAAGGTACGCTGGATGGCCAAGCCAGCAACGAGTTCTGGTGGCCTTGGAAGGGAAAGTCGAATTTTGGCTTCAAGGACGGCACACCGAACCAAGCCGTGGCGCGCAAAAAACTCTTCGAGATGGGCGACGCCAATACGCCGGTGGCGGAACGCCTGTTCGGCGAAGGCTCCTATTTGCGCCCCAATTTCTTCGAGCCCTACCGTTGCAAGACTGTGCTGATCGAAGGCGTCACCATCCGCAATACGCCCTTTTGGGAGCTGCATCCCGTGCTCTGCACCGGCGTGACCGTGCGCGGCGTGACCATCGATAGCGCCGGCCCCAACACCGATGGCTGCGATCCGGAATCCTGCAAGGATGTGCTGATTGAGAATTGCTCCTTCAACACCGGCGACGATTGCATCGCCATCAAATCCGGCCGCAATGGCGATGGCCGTCGCGTCAATGTGCCCTGCGAAAATATCGTCATCCGCGGCTGCACCATGAAAAACGGCCATGGCGGCGTCAGCATCGGCAGCGAGATCACCGGCGGCGTGCGCAATGTCTTCGTCGAAAAGTGCAAAATGGATAGCCCCAATCTGGATAATGCTTTCCGCCTCAAGAACAACGCTGTGCGTGGCGGCATTCTGGAGAATTTCCACTTCCGCAATATCGTCATCGGTCAGGTCGCACACGCTGTGCTGGCGATCCATTTCGACTACGAGGAAGCGGGCAATGGCCCCTATCGCCCCGTGGCGCGCAACGTGCACCTCGAAAGGATCGTCAGCGGCAAGAGCGAGTTCGGCGTCGATGCCCATGGCCTGCCCAATGCCGAGATCGAGAACATCACCTTGACCGATTGCGATTTCCAGAACGTCGCCAAAGGCAATGTCGCCCAATTCGTGCACGGCATCAGTTTCTCCGGCGTGACGATCAATGGCGCGGCGGCCAAGGCACCGTAACTCACCTCAGCGTGAAGCTTTCTGGTTTGAGGCCCTTCACCCGCCGGTCCCACATGGTGAAATAAGCCTCTTCCAGACTACGGGCGAGGCGTGCCGTGTCGGCGGCGGTGCGCTGGTGGCTTTGCAGATGGGCGCGCCAGCCTGCCAGAGCCTTGGGATCGCAGGCAAGCGCTACAGCCATGGCCTCGTATGCGGCAAGGTCGGGTGCCACCAGCCCTTCAGCGCCAACCGAAGTCAGTAAGCTGGCGGCGACGCGCGAGGCAAAGCTGTTGCCTTTGCAGGTCAAAACCGGAACACCCGCGGCGAGAAAATCACTCGTGGTGGCATGGGCGTTATACGGCACCGTGTCGAGGAAGAGATCGGCCAGTTTCAACCGCGCCAGATGCTCGGCACGCCCCGGTGTGCGCGCCGCAAAGATGAGCCGCTCAGGATCGACACCCCGCGTTGCCGCTTCAGCTTTCAGATGGCGGCGGGCGGTAGTGTTCTGCACGTTAAGCCAGAAAACACTGCCGGGAACGCGCTGCAAAACACGCATCCAGATGTCGAAGATCTCCGGCGTGAATTTGTCGGTCTTGTTGAAATCACAGAAGACAAAGCCGTTCGGCGGCATGCCCTCTTCCGCACGCGACGGCGTCCGCTCAGCGATCGCCATGCGGCTGTCAAAGGGCATGAAACAGTTCCCCAGACGGACCACGCGCTCGGCATAAAAACGATCATCGTCGGGCGCAATGGTGACGCCATCGGCCAAGATGTAGTCGACAAAGGGCATGCCAAGGGTGCCGGGATAGCCGAGATAACTCGCGCTCACCGGGGCCGGACGCCAGGCCAAAACGCCGGGCCGGGCCTTGTCGGTGTGGCCGCCCATCTCGACAGCGATATCAATATGGAGATCTGCGAGGCGGCGCGCGATGTCCTGGTCCGACCGGTCATAGGCCTCCACCACTTGGGCAAAGGCGCCACGCAAGCGTGTTCCGAGCGCACTCTGCGGCAAGGGCCACAGCGCCACCGCGAAGGTCTCCACCCGCGTCCGGTCATGCGCCTCGAACAGCTCCAACGCCTGATAGCTGACCGGATGTTCGCGAAAATCCGCTGACAGATAAGCGATGCGCAGAGTTTTGCGCGGCGCAATAGTTACGCGCGCCAAGGCCGGCCGGGTTTTCTCCGCCACCCGCTTGGCCGCGTCCAGATGCATTTGGGGATCGTCAAAAGCATAGAGCAGCGGAAAGGGATCGACCTCCTCACCGGCGACGCAAAACCCCGCCATCGCCGCCATATCCGCGCCACACCGCGACCAATCGCAAAGATTGGCGGCCTGATTAAAGCGGAAACAGCGGGCGGGAACGGAATCAGGGCGCAGCGCCAAGACACGCTCGGTGTCGGCAAAGGCCTCGTCGAAATGGTCTAGGGCGCTGTGAAGACCGGCGCGGTTGAACAAAGCGTCGGCGAACTCCGCGCTATCTTCCACCGCCAGCACCAAAGCCGTGGCGAAGGCCGCGCCGGCATCGTCGAAGCGCCGCAGCCGCATCAGCGCCACGCCGCGATTGTTATGGGCGGTTGCCGAGCCGGGATCACGCGCGATAGCCGCATCGCAGGCTTCCAGCGCGTCTTCCCACCGTGTCAGAGACAACAAGGTTTTGACCCGGCCATGATAGGCGCTGGCCAAATCCGGCTGCAGCGTCAGGGCGCGTTCAAAAGCGGTATAGGCGTCGTCCACGCGCTCAAGAGCGAGCAAAACGCTGCCGCGCAAGGCGTGTGCTGGCGCATAACCGCCCGCGCGAGCAATCACCCGATCGCATTCCACCAGCGCTTGGTCATAGCGGCGCAACACTTCGAGAACCGTCGCCCGATTAAAGCGGGCTAGATCGTAGGCAGGGTCCGCCGCGATGGCACTGTCGAAAGCCGCCAACGCCTCCTCGTTTCGTTTCAAGAGCCGCAGCGCGTTGCCGCGATTGTTATGCGCTCCGGGATGACGCGGCGCCAAGACCAGCACGCGGTCGCACACCGCCAAAGCCTCGGCGAGGCGGCCCTGCTCCTGCAGCGCACTGCCCCAATTGAGCAAGACCTCCAGCCGCCCCGGCTCCAGCGCATCGGCGCGGGCAAATGCCGCCGCCGCTTCGTCATAGCGGCCCAGTTGGAACAAGGCATTGCCGAGGGCAAAATGAATTTCCGCCCGTTCGGGCGGGAGCGCCAGCGCCGCGCTAAAGGCAGCAATGGCATCACCAGCTCGCCCGAGCGCTACCAGCACACTCGCCAGATGAAATTGAACCAGCGGCATATGCGGATCACGGCGCACGGCCTCAGCGAGCAGGCTATGGCCCTCTGCCAAGGCGCCGCGCTGGGCCAGCAGCAGGCCCAGATGGTGCAGGAGCCGCGCGTCATCCGGGCTCGCCGCCAGAAGGAGGCGATAAGCGGCTTCCGCTTCGCTGAGGCGTCCGGCGCTGTGGAGCGCCAAGGCGTCCGCGAAGGGATTGGATAAAGCGTCGGCCATGACTCACACCAAGATGGGATAGCCGAACATAGCATGGCGCCGCCCATTTCCCAGAGCGAGGGCGGCTTCGACCGGCTGACACAAAAAAGGGCGCTGGTTTCCCAGCGCCCTGATTAACTTTGGTAAGCGACGCTTAGTATTTCAGGCGGAAGCCGACGAACACCTGACGACCCGTCGACGCATACTTTGTCGTCTGCGGGCTGTTGGCGTAGGCAAAGCGGCGATCCGGCTGGTTGGTCAGGTTCAGCGCATCGATCGTCATGTCCATGTTCTCGCTGATGTCGTAGCTGCCCGAGAAGTCGACGTTGAACGTGTTCTTGCTATAGATGAAATCCTGCACCAGCGGGGAGTCACCATAGCCCAGCACATCCGAACCGGCTGCAACCGGGTACTGGTACACGTATTTGGAACGGAAGGCCGAGGAGACGCGGGCTGACCAGTCCAGACCATCGTAGAACATTGTAAAGTTGAAGGCATCCGGAGACGCACCCGACCAAGGCGCATCGCCATAGGTCGTTGCCGTCTTCGTGGCATTGACGACGTAATGCTGCTTGGAATGGATCTTGGTGTAGTTGGCGTTGACGCCAAATCCATTGCCGCCGAACACCGCCGGGATGAAGTCGAGGTTCTGGGTATAGGTGATTTCGACACCTTCCAGCACACCGCCCTTGGTATTCATGGCCTGGGTAATGGCGACGTCACCGTTATTCTGCAGGTAAGCGGCGTTGTAGTCGTTGGTCGCGCTC
>JARLIR010000212.1 GCA_031291635.1 Rhizomicrobium sp.
GGGCATCATGGCAGGTAGCAGCGCGGTCGACCGCATTACCCACACCGCCTTCTTGCGGGTGATCCCGTATATTTTCCTTTGCTACCTTTTCAATTACCTCGACCGCGTCAATGTCGGTTTTGCCAAGCTGCAGATGCTGGGCGATTTGCACCTCAGCGAAACCGCTTATGGTTTTGGCGCGGGGATCTTCTTCCTCGGCTATATCGCTTGCGGCATTCCGAGCAATTTGCTGCTGCAGAAATTCGGCGCGCGGCGTTGGCTGGCGCTGATCATGGTGCTGTGGGGCATCTTCTCCACCAGCCTGATGTTCGTGCGCGACGCGCAAAGCTTTTACATCCTGCGCTTTCTCACCGGCGCCACCGAGGCCGGTTTCTTCCCCGGCATCGTGCTTTATCTGACGCTATGGTTTCCGGTGGCCAAGCGCGGCCAGATCATGGCCCTCTTCATGAGCGCCATTCCGCTTTCCGGCGTGCTCGGCAGCCCGTTTTCTGGCTGGATCCTGGCGCATTTCTCGCATCAGCAAACCATGTTCGCGGCTTGGCAGTGGCTGTTCCTGCTGCAAGGCCTGCCCACCATTGTGCTTGGCCTCGGCGTGCTGTTCTTGCTCAGTGATGGCGTGGGCAGCGCCAGATGGCTGAGCGAAGCCGATCGCGCCACGCTGGCGGCGGCGCTCGCCGCGGACAAGCAGAACACGCCCAAGACCGCGGCGGCTTCCTTCGGTGAAGTGGTGCGCAACCCGCATATTTGGCTGCTGGGGATCATCTATTTCTGCATTCAAAGTGGCGTCTATGCCATCAACTTTTGGCTGCCTTCGATCATCAAAGCGAGCGGCACGCTGGACCCCGGTATGATCGGCTGGCTGAGCGCCATTCCTTATGTGGCGGCGAGCATTTTCATGGTGCTGGTGGGGCGCTCGGCGGACAGGCGGCGCGAGCGGCGCTGGCATCTGGCCATCCCGCTGCTGATGGGCGCGGGCGGCCTCATCATCGCGGCGAGTTTCGCCAGCAATCCGGTGATTGCTTTGGCGGGGCTGACGCTGGCGACGATGGGCGCGCTCACCGGCCTGCCGATGTTGTGGCCGCTTTCAGGCGGCTATCTGAGCGCTGCTGCTGCCGCGGGGGGCCTGGCGCTGATCAACTCCACCGGCCAGATCGCGGGCTTCGCCAGCCCGTATTTTGTGGGCTTCATCAAAGACACCACCCACAGCACGGACCTCGCGCTCTATGTGCTGGCGGGCGTCATGGTCCTCGGCGCGCTTCTGACCCTCTCCGTGCCTGCCAAGCTGGTGAATCGATAGAACGGGTCGAAGCGAGAGGCTGCCAAGCAATCCCCTTGCGCATTTGGGGATATGCCAGTCGTGATCTTGTCATGCGCCAAAATAAATATGCATCCGGCGCACATCTTTGTCCCTTTTGACATTACTGGTCTCGCGCTGCGGGCGTATAGTCCGATTTGTACGCTTCGCGTATTTGAGCGCTCGATCGAATCCTACCCAGCGAAAATAATCACACAATTGGGGGACGCATGATCTCGAAACCGGCGACGCCACTGCCTTATGTTGAAGACGAAATCAGCAACATCTTAAAATGGGTTCTTCTCGTCGTCGCCATTCTTTGTTTTGCGACGCTGGCTTGGACCACCGTGGAGACTTACCGGCAGGCCCCGCCACAGCCGGATCGCTTTATCAGTCCAAACGGCACAGCTGTCCTCACCGAGGACGAGGTCTTTCGCGGCAAGGAAGGGTTCCAACGCGCCGATCTGATGGATTACGGCAGCCTTTACGGCATGGGCTCTTATTTCGGCGAAGACTATACGGCCAGCGCCCTGGTGGCGCTCGGCACACTGACCGAGGAGAACATCGCCCGCACCGAATACAACACGGGTTTCGCGGCGCTCAGTGCTGAGCACAAAATGGGCGTGCGCGCCGCCATGCAGGCGCAATTGCAAGGCGTGGATCTGACGCAGAAAGAGACGCCGGTATCGGCGGCTCTCGCAGCGGCCATCACGACTCTGCGCGGCCAGATGACGGGTCATCTGCTGCGGCATGATTTTGTCAAAGGCTATACCCAGGCCTATAGCCTGGATGCCCAAGCCGCCAGCGACACCTCAGGCTTTCTGGTTTATTCGGCGCTGACGACGGTGGCGCGGCGCCCGGGATCGACCGCCTCCTGGACACAGAACTGGCCCTTCGAGCCCTTGGTCGGCAATGGCCCGACGACCTCGACCTTTATGTGGACCTGGGTCAGCTTCTGCTTCACCTTCTTCATGTTTGGCGCCGTAATTTATATTTATCAGCGCTATCTCAGCGGCCATGACAATGGGCCGATGGATCCGGTGCTCGCCACCTTCCGCAAGCTGACACCCAGCCAACGCAAAACCGGCAAATACTTCCTGGTGGTGGCCGCGGTGTTCTTGCTGCAGATTCTGGTGGGCTCGCTGATGGCCCATTACTACACCGAGCGCACAGCCTTTTACGGCCTGCCCATCAACACCTATCTGCCGTTCAATTTTCTGCGCGATGTGCATATCCAATCGCCCATCGTCTGGATCGGCA
>JARLIR010000213.1 GCA_031291635.1 Rhizomicrobium sp.
ACGCCGTGCTCAGCGCCGTCGGTCACAACCTCCGCCTCATCCTCAACTGGCTGAGGCTTCTTTTGCGCCGGATCCTCGATGTGATCTTCGACCTCATCACGCCGCCCTCAGCCCTCAAACCGGCTTCTTAACAGACGACTACAGGACGCACTAAGGACGAAGATGTAGCTGCTGTGCGCGCTGTGTTTGAAACGGTCGCCGCAGAAGTGTTGCGTGCTAAAGGGCGTCTCCAAGCCGTAGTACTAGACCATGCTGGTCCAGACGTGTGGGGTGAAATTCCTGGAGTCACGCTGGCCGAGGAATGGCGCGGTGACTTTAAGCTAGTTCCGACGGAGTGGCTGACAAAGCCGAAAACTAAATAGCCTTTATGCGATCGAGAGTGGTGATAAGCATACGCGCTCCCACAAAGCCCCGCAGCGGATTGATGAATCCGATCACCCCGAGAGCCTCCTCGTTGCTGATTACTAACACGGTCATGGGCGGCAGCGGATGCGAAAGCCCGCAGGCCATAAATTGATGGGTCTCGCATCTTGTCGAAAAATCGCCCTACAAGATTCACGTCATCGAAGCGCTTCGTCCACATAGAACCCGGCATGGTGGGCTACTAGCGTTTGGAAAGCCCCACTCGAGCTTTGGACTGCTCCTGAGATTCTTGACCGTTATCACTATCCCGAACGGACCATGAAGTTGGCGCCCGGACACCAACCTAGTGCAATGCCGACCGACAGGCGGATCGCAGCTCGCCGGCATCAAAGTAAGGGCTACTCATTCGAGCACCACGGTTCCGTCGGTTGAGCACGACAGCATGGCTCGCGGCCAGACACAGAATCCAGCCGGGAAGACCGTCCTCAAACAAGTCGGGCGAAAGCTCCGACACGCCACAATAGGAAAACAGCGCCACGGAGCGTCTGAAAAGCGCTACGGCCGTAAGCGGTGGCACCTGCAAGCCTTTGACTATTTCGTTGAGGATCGAGGAAAGCTCGGGGCCGTCGAATGGTTCATCATCCTCGGCGACGTGTGCCATCCAATCGGCGAGGATGGTTAGTGCCTTGGACAAGTCCGTAGGCGCAACGAAGGGGACATTCCCTGAGATACACGACCGGATTGAACGTCCCAAATGGCAGTGCCGCGCTTAGTCCACATGTGATTAGTAAGCGCTAATTGCACGCAATGATATGTGTGCCGTACGTCTTTTGTGCGGGGTGGCACGCCGCCACGCTGGCGTCAGCTTCAAAGTTAGATGTAGACGGTAGATGCTACCGTGAGGCGCAGAACGCCATTTGTATGAATGGGGGGAGAGTAAAGCCCAAAATTGTGAGCGACGTCGCATTCTGCGATACTAGCTCCAACGGCGCTGATGCGGTCGCGCTACGTTTCAGGGGATGCCCATCCAAAGTTTGATATATCGCCTCCGCAAGTCGCGGAGCGCCTGCCAACGCGGCTTGATATTGTGCCCTGCGCGTCATGATCGCTGCTTTGAGCGACACCTTGGAAGGCTCCTCGATGTTGGCGGTGACCGAACCTCGCGCAGATCGGCTCGTGAGGTATCGTTCAAATAGTTCGGATGCGATGAGTGTGACACCAGACTCGTCCGGAGAGATAGCGGGGTATGTAATGTTGCTCATGAAGAACGTCCCTTTCTCATCTAGGCTGGCCAAGATTTCTGTCGTTGCCAATTTAAGCAGTAGCGGGACTAGGGTGGACGAGATAGTTGCGTGTTTCCCTAAGCAGACTGCACCACAACGAGGGACGGTGTTGATGCCTTGGAGATTTGCAAACGGCTTGAATAGCAAGTTCTGGCGCGTTATCCCGTCTGGTCACATTTCGAATAGGGCTGGGATCTGCCGTAGGCCGGTGGCCTGGAACGCGCTAATAGCTGCAGTTCATCGCAGCCGGCGCCAGCGGGCAAAGAGCAGAAAGGTCGATGTTGACCGAGCGCCCCAAAGCGACCAGCGCCTCGGCCATGTGAGTGACTCTGCTACGATTCAGGCGACATCTTTCGGGGTGGGTTTGCCACCGCACACGGTTTAGAGGCATTCGCTCAAGTGGCCGAGCCATTAATCAAGCGCAGAAAGTGTTCTGCGTGCTGCCAGTAGTGCTCTCGGGCAACCGGGTCGCTTCCAATGTTCGATTGCGCGAGATGGCAGTAGTGTTCGTAGTTGCGCTGCCATTGGCTTTGCGGAATTTGACCGCTCGACTGTCCGCCTTGCGCCGGTCGCGAGGTGGGGGAAGAAGCCGAGCGCGAGCGACCGCTCGCGTTGTTGTATGTTTGGAGTATCATTTTTGGCATTTCTTTAGGTCCGCGCGCCGGGAACAATTTTGTCTAGCGACGATAGCGGACGGGGATTAGGGCTTTTGGCCATGGCCCGTCGGGTCTTCCCTCGGGCACGCCAGAGATCATATTCTCTGGCAGACATTTAATATGGGCTTGATTTACCCGTAATACAAGTCAGGGTCGAGGGCTTCTTTCCGAGTTGAGATTTTGCCAATGAATATGGGACGTGCTGCTGCAAAGGACTTTCCTATTGTCTGCGTGGGCGGTTCGGCAGGCGGGCTGGACGCCTACAAGAGATTGCTGCGGCATTTGCCTGTCGATATGGGCGTCGCCATCGTCATTGTAAATCACTTGAGATTGGTAGCGACACAGCTTCACGCAATCCTACCGAGCTGCACGGAAATGCCCGTGGACCTCATCATGGAAAAAATGATCATCCGGCCCAACCGGGTGTTCATTATCCCAGAAAATCGCGACTTGCACGTCTTGAATGGCGAGTTTCGCTTGCGGCCAATATCGAAACCCAGGGGCTGGCCCGACGTGATTACGGTCTTTCTTCGCTCGTTGACGCAGCATTGGGATGGCAAACTTATCGCCGTTATCGTCTCTGGCTACGATGGCGACGGAGCAGCGGCGCTATGCGGCATCAGGGAGACCGGTGGGGTAACCATCGCGCAAATACCTGAGACTGCCGCTCACCCTGATATGCCGGGGAGTGCCATAGCGAGCGGGTGCATCGATTTCATTCTTTCGCCTGAAGACATCGCTCAACAAATTGTGCGGATTTCCCAAGGCAACGCCTAAGAGGGCCTGTCTCCAATTTTGAAGGCGACGGGTTGAGTAGTTTCCAAAAACTCACGCGCGGTTTGGCGAAAGGCTTTTTCTGGTCGCAGCTCCGGCGCTGAGTGTTCTTGCCGTCACGTCATCCCGGTAGGCATCTCGTTTTTCGTTCCGACTTCCTATTGAGTATGAGAGCGGAACAGCGGGGCGTGCCGCCGCCTGCGTTGTTTGGGACGCGAGGGGCGAGCATGAACAACATTCAATTGGTAAGCGGCTGGATCAAGCGCGCGGGACTTATTCAGTCTATTTTGCTGCCCTTGGCCTGTGTCGCGGTCGCAACGCTGGTTCGCCTCTTGGTCCATCCTGTGCTGCCGCTCGGAACTGGAGTTTCTCGGTATATTATCCTGCGATCTTGCTCGCGACGCTTATCGGCACGGCGCGAGCGGGCATTTTGGCGCTTGTTGCCAGTATAGCGGTGACATGGTTTTTGTTCATGCTTCCAGCGCATGGCGCCCAACTCTACTCCGTCGGACAAGGGATGCGTTTTGCGATTTTTATCGCATCGTCGACCGCGATTATCTGGGGTGCGGAAAAATATCGCAAGAAGAGCGCCCGTTTGCGGGAGGAAGAACACCAAAGGAAAATGGTGGTCGAGGAACTCAATCATCGCGTCAAGAATAAGCTCGCCACCGTATACGCGATCCTGCATCGGGAATTGCGAAACAATCCGGAGATTTGGGAGGAAGTCGGCGGGCGCCTGCAAGCTCTGGCCCATGCCGATGAATTTATCGGACGCTCCAGCGATGAGCAGGTGATGCTCCGCGACATTCTCGAGATGGAGCTGGCCCCTTATGCTGTCTCGCGTGCCAATATCGATATCGAGGATGTGAAGGTGCCAAGCAAGCCTGCAACCATGCTTGCTTTGATCTTTCATGAACTGGCGACGAATGCTGCAAAATATGGCGCCTTCTCGATGGCGCAGGGCATCGTGACGGTGCATTGCAGGAAAAAGGGCAATACCGTCGAGATTTGCTGGGCTGAGAGCGGCGGCCCCCAGGTGAAACCGACTCAACTGCGCGGCTTTGGAATGACGCTGATCGAGCGCGGGCTGACGCCTTATGGCGGCAAGACCGATATTCGGTTCGATCCCGGCGGGTTTTCCTGCATCATCCGATTTGACTTGAGCAGCGCCGTCAAGAGCTCTGTCATTCCCAGTTCCGAACGCCCCTCCTGATTAGTAAAGGCGGTGGCACGACCCCCGTCGCCTTTTCCAAGGTGGCAATCATCTCTGTGATGGAGGACGTGCGTTTCCGAGTTCGCTTGCCAATACCAAATTGGCAGAAATATTTCTGAAAACATCAATAGGGTGGCGCTGGCTACCGTTTTCGGCTGTTCGGTGCGTTCTGGCACACGATATATGGTCGCAACGTCACCGGTGAGCGATTGAGTGAGATTGAAGCGAGTGGAAACATTCTTGCCTTGCGACTCATCACGATGAGTGCGTGGCGAAGCGTTCGCCGATCTTCAAGCCTGGAAAACTGGTGTGGCCTGACCGGCGGGGCATTGTCTTTCAACGACTTCTGATACCGTTCTCGAAAGCCGACGGCTTGATTTCAACACGTCTGTGTGCGGCGCATTGCGGTATACCCGTGGAGAATATCTGTCTCTTCCAGGGTGCAAAATCGCACTCAACAATGACCCCACTTCGTATGGTGCGCAGCGGATTGCATCTATTGGAAAATCGGTGAATTTTTGGGAGTCATGGTTGGAAACGAAATTCGACCCGGTGAATCTCCATCTTTCGTAACAAAATCAATTCGCTTCTAGACTTTGCTGGCCGGGTCATTGTTGGGTGCGATTTCACAGCCAGCGACCTGGAACGCCGTCTCGGCATAGTCGCGGGCGGCCTGACCGTGTCCACACGGCCCAACTGGATCTTCGCCTCTTGGCGCGCGCTTTCGGCGGTCCACACGCCGTGCAAGCCGATCGTGTAGCGACGCGAGCGCCCCAATGATCGGTATTGGAGGACGTAACTGCGCTTGCCGGATGTGAAGACACGCAAGCCGAAACCGGGTAGCTCATCGTCCCAAATGACGTAATCTCCGTCGCGTGCCTGGGTGGCGTCTACGACTCTTTTGGTGAGCTTAACCATGGGCCTTCTCCCATCCAAACCCCCGCTTTCGCGTAAGCACCACGTAAGCAGCAGGAGGTAAATCGAGGCGTATCCGAGGATACGTCAGATGAGCCATTATTTCAATTTCGTCAATCAAAACAGCAATATAGCGCATCGGAGCGAAACCCATCGAAAACGGTCGAAAGGCTATTTAGAATGCTCCGAAGGCAGAGGTCACAGGTTCGAATCCTGTCGGGTGCACCAGCAATGTTGGGCTGTAGCGTTTCACAGCTTTTGGCTCTGGTTTCACGTCAGTGGCTCAGGGTCGCTGTGGTGGCGGGTCGCTCCAATACAGCCAATTCAGCACAACCAGGGCGGTATTTCGGAGTCCTGTTGAAGGCTGCGCCGATTGCATCC
>JARLIR010000214.1 GCA_031291635.1 Rhizomicrobium sp.
AAGCCACCTTCCCTACATACCCGCCCCTGCCCTCTCGCATCGAGCGGGCAGAACCCTGGATAAGGGGCTGTAGCTCAGTTGGGAGAGCGCCTCGTTCGCAATGAGGAGGCCAGCGGTTCGATTCCGCTCAGCTCCACCAGGTTCCGCCGCATTGTGGCGGGCCTGCCACCACGGGGGTGTGCGACAGCGCAAAGTCTCCGGTCATGCGTCTCCGCCCCGGCAAGCCAAGACCCTCAATTGCTGCTGTCTTGCGGGAAGGCGGCGAAACAGGCTAGGTCCGCACAACATCCGGAGCACGCCAAGCATGTATATTACGCCGATGGGCCCTGCGGCCGTTCTGGTCACCGTTCTCAGCACCATCCTGCAATTCTACATTTATGTCGTGTTCGCGGCCGTCATCATGAGTTGGCTGCTGAATTTCAACGTGGTGAACTATCATAACAATGTCGTCCGCACTGTGGTGCGGACGCTGGATGCGCTTACCGAGCCGGTGTTCCGCTTTGTGCGGCGTTACCTGCCGCCGATGGGCGGTTTGGACCTGTCGCCGCTGGTGATCATCTTGGTGATCTGGATTTTGCAGGGCGTGGTCGTCCCCTGGCTCGGGATATTGGTTTTCCGCTTGGTCGGTTAAGCGCCATGCGGGTTCAGACCGCGGCAGGCGGGCTCAGCTTTTTCGTGCGTTTGACGCCCAAAGGCGGGCGCGATGCGGTGGAGGGTTGGGCGGCAGCCGCGGACGGCAGCGAGCATTTGAAGGCGCGGGTGCGCTCTGTGCCCGAAGATGGCAAGGCCAATGCGGCTTTGCTGGCCTTGCTGGCCAAAACCTTGGCCGTGCCGAAATCCTCGCTAAGGCTTGCCTCGGGCGCCACTTCGCGCTTGAAACGGATCGAAATTGCGGGCCAAAACCCGAGCGCAATCGCGGCTAAGCTGGAGGCCCTATGACGGCATCGATGATCGACGGCAAGCTTCATGCTGCCGCGCTGAAGGCCAAAATCGCCGTCGCCACTGCCGGGCTCAAAGCCGAACACGGCCTTATCCCTGGCCTTGCCACCGTTCTGGTGGGCGAAGACCCCGCCAGCGAAGTCTATGTCCGCAACAAGAATAAGACTGCCGAGGCCTTGGGCTTCAAATCGGTGCATCACCATTTGCCCGCCAGCGCCAGCGAGGCCGAAGTTCTGGCCTTGGTCGAAGCGCTGAACGCCGACGCGTCGGTGCATGGCATTTTGGTGCAGCTGCCTTTGCCCAAACAGATTCGCGAGCAGGCGGTGCTGGATGCGCTCGATCCCGCCAAGGATGTCGATGCCCTGACCCCCACCAACGCCGGATTGCTGCTTTCGGGGCGCGCCAAGCTGGTGTCTTGCACCCCGATGGGGGTGATGATCCTGTTGCAAGAAACCCTAGGCGCGATCGCGGGCAAAGAGGCGCTGGTGATCGGCCGCTCCCTCTTATTCGGCAAACCGGCGGCGCAACTGCTGCTCGCCGCCAACGCCACGGTCACCATGGCCCATTCCAAAACCGTTGACCTTCCGGCGGTCGCCCGTAGAGCCGATATTCTGGTGGCCGCCATTGGTAGCCCCGAATTTGTCCGCGGCTCTTGGGTCAAACCCGGTGCCACCGTGATCGATGTCGGCATCAACCGGGTCACTACCGCCGAGGGCAAGACCAAACTGGTTGGTGATGTTGCCTATGATGAGGCCGCCGCGGTGGCCGCTCGTATCACCCCAGTGCCGGGTGGGGTGGGCGCCATGACGATCATTTGCCTGATGCGCAACACCCTGATTGCTGCCTCAGCCCAAGCCGGCCTGCCGCTGCCGACGCTCTAAGCGGGCTCCTAACCGATTTTTTAAAAACCGCAAAATTTTTGCGGCAATATGACACCGCCCGACACAAATTTGCCTGTTTGCCGCAATAAGACCCGCCGCAGCCCGTCCTATTGCGATCCGTTCTTGCCTGCCGCAACCAGGGCGAAGACCACAATATATCTGCTAAGTGGTGCGGATCATTACGGATTGCGCTTGTGGTCGCACCCCAGGCTGATTAGGACATGCACACCATGTCGCAGACGGATGAAAAAGATTCGCAAAGGCAGGCGCCGGATCCGGCGCCTGCGCGTGCATTCGCACCAGCCCGCCCCCTGCCTGTCGCTCCCGCTTCGGCCATTCGCGGCCGGGTCCGCCTCAGGACCTTGACCAATCTGCGTTGGATGGCGACTTGCGGCCAGACCGTGGCGCTCTTCTTGGTCTATTTCGGCTTCAATTATGCGTTGCCGATTTGGGCTTGCCTCGCCTGTGTCTTGGTCAGTGCGGCGCTCAATATCGCGCTGGTGACGCATTATCCGCCCAGCCATCGCCTGACCAATCGCGAGGCGACCATTTATCTCGCCATCGACGTGTTGCAGCTGGCGGCGCTGCTCTACCTCACCGGCGGCATCGCCAACCCCTTCGCGCTGATGTTCATCGCCCCGGTGGTGATTGCGGCCTCCACCCTCAATCTCGGCAATACCATGATCCTGGGGGCCATCGCTTTGGCCTCGGCCTCGCTGATCGCGGTGGCACATGAGCCTTTGCCCTGGAATGGCCCTTTCTATCTGCCGCCGCTCTATCAGGCCGGAATGTGGGCTTCGCTGGTGCTGGGGATCGGTTTTACCTCGGTCTATGCTTGGCGCATCGCCTCGGAAGGCGCCCGCATGTCGGCTGGCTTGGCGGCAACGCAGCTGGCGCTGGCCCGCGAGCAGCGCCTGTCCACCATCGGCGCCTTGGCCACCGCCGCCGCGCATGAGCTGGGCACCCCGCTCGGCACCATCGCGGTGGTCGCGCATGAATTGGAACGCACCCTGCCCGCCGGTTCGCCGGAGGCGCAGGACGCCCGTCTGCTGCGCTCGCAAGCCGAGCGCTGCCGCATGATCCTGATGAAGCTGGCGCGGCCCGAAGCGACCATGCTGGGCGGCACGGCCCGGCTACCGATCTGTGCTTTGCTGGACGACATTGCCGACACCTATCGCGACGAAGAACTCGAGATCGTCATCACCGCCATTCCCGCCGACCGCGATTCGCCTCAGCCGCAAGTCTGGCGGGCGCCGGAATTGTTGCATGGGCTTGGTAACATTATCGAGAACGCCGCCGATTTCGCCCGCACCCGCGTGCGTATCGAAGCCTCTTGGGATGCCACCCGCCTCAAGGTTTCGGTCGAGGATGACGGGCCCGGTTTTGCCCCTGATATCTTCGAGCGCATCGGCGAGCCTTACATCACCTCGCGCCCCGGCGATCACGCTGTGGGCGATACGGAAATCGGCCCGCCAACGGCAAAAATCGGCAAACATGAAGGCATGGGGCTCGGCTTCTTCATTGCCAAGACACTGCTCGAACAAACCGGCGGCAACGTCAAAGCTCTCAACCCTCCCGGCGGTGGCGCACGTGTCAGCGTCTCCTGGCAACGCGGTCAAATTGATAGTGAAAACCCGCCGCCACGGGGCGAGGAGGATTGACCCCATTTGCAACCGGGCCTATGTGCGAAGCGAGTAAGGAACAAAAAGAATGATGGAAGATAAAACACTTCTAATCGTGGAAGATGATCGCCCGCTGCGCGAACGTCTTGCCCGTGCTATGGAAACGCGTGGCTTCATCGTCACGATCGCCGAAGGCGTCGCCGAAGGCAAAGCCCGCGCCAAGGAAACGCCCCCGGCCTATGCCGTGGTCGATCTCAAGCTGGAAGATGGCAACGGTCTCGATGTGGTCGAGACACTCCACACCGTGCGCCCCGATAGCCGCGTCGTGGTCCTGACCGGCTTTGGCAATATCGCCACCGCGGTCGCCGCTGTGAAATACGGTGCCGTCGACTATTTGCCCAAGCCTGCCGATGCCGACGACATCACGGCGGCGCTGCTGGCCGCGCCTGGCTCCAAGCCGAAGCCGCCGGAAAATCCGATGAGCGCTGATCGCGTCCGTTGGGAGCATATCCAGCGCGTCTACGAGCTCTGCGGCCACAATGTTTCCGAGACGGCCCGCCGCCTCAATATGCATCGCCGTACCTTGCAGCGGATCCTGGCCAAGCGGTCCCCCCGCTAGGTTGTTCCTTCCTCGCCTATCCAAGCGATAACCCGCCGTCGAGCTTAACGCTCCGGCGGGATCGCCTTGTCATCCCCGTTCCCGCAACATTTTCTTGGGCGCCAGTTTGCGCCAGCGCTGTTCCAGCATTGCTTTCAGGCGTTTGGCGTCGATCTTGGTGCGCCGCGCTAAGATCCAAGGATGGCTGCGATAGTGATCGGTGAGCGTGAAGGTCTCGGGATCAAGTTCCAGCAGCATGTCCCGCTCATCCATCGAGCCCACAGCGAGCACGATGGTGTCGTCTTCGGCGCGTAGCCGGGTGAAGAATTTGCCGAACACCATCACGGATGGCTTGTTGTA
>JARLIR010000215.1 GCA_031291635.1 Rhizomicrobium sp.
CGCAATTTCGGTATTGGCCAGCAGGCCAAAGCCGGTGTTAACGCCGTAGACGCTGGCGCCGCTGGCGATGACATCGGCGATGGCCTTAGCGCCGCGGTCGATGCGCGCGAATGCCTCCAGCGAAAACTCCAGATGCGGCGCCTGTTCATAGGCGGTGCGCAGAGCGCCAAGCGTGAGGGGGTCACCGATCCGCATAATAGTCTCCGAAAGCAAAAGCGGGCGGAGATTACAGCTTGGCGAGGCGGAAACGAGGCCAATTTTCGCCTTCCGGTCGCGATTTGCCAAGCAGCAAGGCGCTCCGTAACACTAGGCCATGGCCTTTCGCATCGACATCTTGAAGCTCGACCCGTTTTTGCTGGCGCTGATCGCGACGGTTCTGTTGGCGACCTTCCTGCCCTGCTCGGGCGGGTTTGCGGCCGTCATGGCTTGGATCACCAACGCCGGCATCGTGCTCTTGTTCTTTCTGCACGGGGCGCGCCTGTCGCGGCAAGCAATCCTGGCGGGGATCGGAGCCTGGAAAATCCATATTCTGGCATTGGCGACCACCTTCGTGGTGTTCCCGGCCATCGGGCTCGGCTTGCGAGCAGCCAGCCACGGTTGGCTCAACCCGGCGATCGCTGACGGGTTGCTGTTTCTCTGTCTGCTGCCCTCGACGGTGCAATCATCGATTGCCTTTACCTCCATCGCGCGCGGCAATGTCCCGGCAGCAGTGTGCAGCGCCTCGGCCTCTAATGTGCTGGGAATTTTCATCACCCCCGTGTTGACAGGGCTGTTCCTGATGACGGGAGCACGTGGCGGCTTCTCGCTCGATTCCCTGCTTTCGATTGTGCTGCAGCTGTTGCTGCCCTTTGTGCTGGGGCATTTGTCGCGGCCGCTGACCGGCGCCTTCATCGCGCGGCACAAAGCCATTCTCGGCAAGGTCGATCGCACCACGATTCTGCTGGTCGTCTATACCGCCTTCAGCGCCGCGGTCATCGAGGGTCTGTGGCAGCGCTACAGCGTCGCCGATCTCGGTTGGGTCTTTGTGCTCAATGGCGTGATCTTGGCGCTGGCGCTTGTCTTCACACGCTGGGCGGCACGCCGCGTTGGACTCAGCAAGGCGGATGAAATCGCTGTGGTCTTCTGCGGTTCGAAAAAGAGCCTGGCTTCGGGTGTGCCGATGGCGAGCGTGCTGTTTCCGACCGCGTTACTCGGACCGATGATCCTGCCGCTAATGCTGTTCCACCAGATGCAGCTGATGGCTTGCGCCGTGATTGCCCAGCGCTACGGCGCGCGCGAAGGCGAATGATCGAGCGCAAACCGCAAGAAAACGCTGAGGCCAGGCTTGTTATCGCTGAGTTCCAACTCAGCCCCGTGTAGTTCGGCGACCGCCGCCACCAGTGCCAGCCCTAGCCCGCTGCCCGGCGTCGTACGGCTTTGCTCGCCGCGATAAAACCGGCGCAATACCGCGGCGCGCTCTGAGACCGCGATCCCAGGCCCATTGTCGCTGACGCACAGCACGGCACGCCCCGCCTCGCGTCTGCACGACAATGCTACAAGGCAACCCTTTGGCGTATGCGTGATGGCATTGTTGAGAAGATTAGAAACCAGCTGCAACAACAACTGATGATCGCCTTTGAAGAGCTCTACGGGCTCTGCCTTGATCACAAAATGGTGTTCGGTATCTTCCATCACGGGGGCATAAATCTCGCCCGCCTTGGTGATGAGATCAGTAAGATCGATTGGATCGAATTCGGCGCGCTTGGCGCCCGCTTCAATTTCCGCAATGCGCAACAGAGCAGCAAAGGTGTCCAGCAGCTTGTCGCAATCGGCGATGGCGCCGTCAACAGCGCCAGCATAGTCCGCCACGGCAGTCGAAGAATCGCGAGCGCGCTCGAGTTTGTTACGCAAATGCGTGAGAGGCGTGCGCATATCGTGGGCGATGTCATTAGAGACTTGGCGCAGGCTTTCCATCAACAATTGGATGCGGTCCAGCATCGCATTGACAGCGCCGCCAAGGCGCGAGAATTCGTCGTCACGCCCGTCGGGCGGAATGCGTTCGCCAAGCTGACCAGCCATGATGTTGCGGCAGGTCGTGGTGACAGCATCGATGCGGCCGATGAATTTTGCGCTCAAGAAAAGCCCTGCTATGCCCGCCAGCGCCATGCTGGCGACAAGAACGCTGCCGAAAGCGTAAAGAATGCCGCGCTCCGCGGCGTCCATCTGTTCGAGATCGCGCGCCACAAAGGCGTAGGCACCGGGCGCCACCATCTCGCCTCGCCCGAGTAGCCGGTGCGTGGTCCCGTGATCGCCTTGAACTTTGATCGTTAAGGTTCCGATTTGGGGCGGCATCGGCGCAATATTGCCGGCGATGCGCCGCGTGCCGCGTTGCAAGAGATAGGCGTCGTCCGCATCAGGCGCCCGCAAGCGCCCTTCTATGACTTCCTTGGTTTCATGGTCTTTGTCTTCAACGTCATTGATGACATAGGCGGCGCGGATGGACGCCAGATCGTCATCCACCTCGCGCAACAGATTGGCTTTGAAGGAATGATCCAAAATCAAAAAGACGGCCGTGAAGAGCGCGGCCAAGGCAAAAACGTACAGCACGGCAAAGATTGCGGCCTGACGAAAACTTTCGGAACGGAATAGTCTAGTGTGCACAGAGCATATATCCTGCGCCGCGGACGGTGCGGATCAACTCAGCGGGATAACCGCGATCGATCTTGGCGCGTAGCCGACTCATATGCGATTCCACGATATTCGTGCCCGGGTCGAATTCGAGATTCCAGACGCTCTCCAGCAGCATCGCTCGGGTGACGATGCGCCCGGCATTTTGCGCCAAAAATTCGAGCAGCTTGAATTCTTGCGGCTGCAAGTCGATGCGCTTTCCCTCACGGGTGGCATGCCGCGCCACAAGATCGAGCTCGAGCTGGCCGACACGAAGCTGCAGAGAGGGGGAGACAGAGCCAAGCCGCCGCACGATAGCGGCGACCCGTGCTTGCAGCTCGACCAAGGCAAAGGGTTTGGTGAGATAATCATCAGCGCCCGAACGTAGTCCCTCCACGCGGTCGGAAATGCCGCTCATGGTGGTAAGGAAGAGAATTGGCGTGTCGCTACCATCCTCACGCAGGGTGCGCACCAGCGTTAACCCATCCATCCCCGGCAACATACGGTCAACGATTAATAGAGCGAATGTCCGATGGCGGGCAGTATGCAAGCCATCTGGGCCGGTCGGAGACCAGTGTACCACATAGCCCTGCTTCTGCAGCCCTTCCGTGACGTACAGCGCCGTTTCCGTATCGTCTTCAATGAGAAGAATATCCATGGTGCCACTGGTTGGCGGCGAGACGAGCGCCAAAATTTCATTTCGGACGTGAACATGGCATTTTGGCAACAGGACCCGCAACAGGCTTGAAAGCGGCGCTTTGGCACGAAGGAGGCGGGCGGCCGCAGTCTACGGTTGCTGGAGTGCTCAGTCATTGGGCAAAGCAAGCGCTTTCCGCGCTCGAATGTCACCGCAATTGGAAATCGTAAGCAGTCCAACTATTCGAATATATCATGCATTTTTGTGACAGATTAAACTTTGCCAATCCTCTGTAAAAAAACTGCGTAGGCATCCCTCTAAGGAGACCTGCGCGATGTGCGTTTTTCCGGCGAAGCGCTGGACAGGCCGCCATTGCGTAGGACCGCGGCCGCCGGCCGCTGCAATGAGGGGAATACTATGTTTTCACGCAGCATCGCTGCGCGTCTGATGGCGCGCACATCGACACTCGCACTGACCGGCGCCTTGTTCGCCGTTGGCGCAGGCGCCGCTGACGCCATCGGAGGCGGCATCGGCACTGGCGTTGAAACAGTGGTGATTACGGGCACGAAGTTCAACGCCGAAGCGGCCCCCGCCAAAGCCTCGGTCAACACGACCGAGCCTCAGACCATCATCACCAAGAACTATATTGAGAACTTCGCCACCGCGACCGCCGATTATACGACCATCCTGGCGATCGCGCCGTCGCTCACTGGCCTCGACGTCAACGGCCCCGGCCTTTCGGACGGCAACGTAAAGAATACACTGCGCGGCCTGCCCGATGGCAGTTTCGGCATGACCTATGATGGCATTCCCTTCGGCGATACCAACGGCCCGACGCATCATTCCGCCTCCTACTTCCCGGGCACAACCATCGGTTCGATCAATGTCGAACGCGGCCCGGGCAACGCCGGCAATCTCGGCGCCTCCACCTATGGCGGTTCGGTCAATATGTATTCGGAAGTCTTGAATCCCGACATGGGTTTCAAGGCGAGCGCCACGCGCGGCAGCTGGAATACCGGCGAGGTAAACCTCAATTTCCAGAGCGGCGATATCGAAGGTCTGGGGAAAACCCGTGTGCTGGCTGATGTCTCGAGCCTGCAGACCGACGGTTATCTCACAAACCAAGAGTTGATGAAGGACAACGAGCTGCTCAAAGTCGAGAGCGAGTTCGCGCCCGGCTGGACGCTGACCCTCTTTGCGAACCGCAACAATCTGCATCAGCACGTCAACGACAAGAACGGTGCCTCGGCCGCTCAAGTGGCCGCCTTCGGCAAGCAGTATTCGTTGCAGAAGACCGACCCCACGGCCCCTGACTATTACGCGTACAACTATGCCGACAAGATCACGGATATGGATTATATCCGCTTGCGCGGTGCGGTCACCGATTGGCTCAGCATCGATGACGAAGCCTACACTTATGCCTATGTCAATAAGACGGTAACGGCCACCGACACGCGTCAGACGGCAGCAAAGATTGGCGCCAATTCCTGGAACGTGATCGGCACCAAGCTGGTCAATACGACGACCGGTGCCACGACTACGCTTGCCACCGACGTTCCCGGTTATACCAAGCTTAACGCCTATCGCGTTTGGGGCAATGTCTTCCGCGCTGCGGCTGACTTTGAAGTTGGCTCTATCACTGGCCAAGTCCGCGCCGGTGTGTGGTGGGAAGGCCAAGCCACCGAGCGTCAGCGTTATTATTACGACGTGACCAAGTGCGCCGCTGCCAATTGCTCACCCTTTAAGGAAGCCTGGAACTTCGCCGACGTCTCGAACAAGGGTGCCTCGAACGATCCCAGCATTGCCATGGGCCGTTATGGCGCCGGTTATCTCGAACACACCGGTTGGAACCAGGTCTCGCCCTTCGTGGAAATCGAAGTGCAGCCGATCGAAAATCTGACGATCACGCCCGGCTTCAAATACGTCAATTGGGACCATACGATTGATCCCAATTCCGTGATCTCCGGCACCACCACGTCGAAGGCCTCCGGCTGCGTTGGCGCCTGTAAGGGACCGACGACCTACAATGGTACGGTGACGACCTTCACCACCACCCGCCCGCTCTACTTCACCACGGCAAACTACAAGATCGAGCCCAATTGGAGCGCTTACTTCCAGTTCGCCACTGGCATCTATGTGTCGGACATCACCGATTTCGAACAGCAGAAGCCTGATTGGAGCAAGGCGCCGGCACCGATGACGACCACCAACTATCAGTTGGGCACCGTCTATTATGCCGATAACTTCTCGATCGACGCGGACGTCTACTACATTGCCGCCAAGAACAATTACACCTACGGCCCCTGCTCTTACGACAACAGCTTGACCTGCCCGACCAACACCGGCGATGCGACTTATAAAGGCATCGAAGGCGAGACCACCTACAAATTCGACGACATGGGCTTGGACGGCTTGCTCATCTTTGCCAACGGTTCGGTTAATTCTGCCAAGTCGCTGCAGTTGGCCTC
The DNA here is from genome assembly GCA_031291635.1 of Rhizomicrobium sp. GTDB lineage: Bacteria > Pseudomonadota > Alphaproteobacteria > Micropepsales > Micropepsaceae > Rhizomicrobium. The sequence continues at coordinate 5,752 of JARLIR010000215.1, forward strand.
CAACACCGGCGTCAATGTTCCCTATCAGCTCAAGACGGCGCCCTATTGGACCGCCGCCGCCGGCCTGATCTACGAAATGGGTCCGGTTCGTATCTCGCTGATCGACAAGACCGTCGGCCAGCAATACATGGACGCCCCCGATTCCAAGACGGGCTACCGCACTCCGGGTCTCGACGGCCAGCCCTTCAACCGTTTGCCGGCCTATTCGACGGTGAATTTCTCCGCTGCCTATAAGTTTGCGGAGCGTTTCGAAATCTCGCTCGCAGTGAACAACCTACTCGACGACCGCAGCCTCGTGTCGACCAGCGGCGCCGACAAGCTGGACATCGCCAAGGCGGCTTCGGTATCGGACTACGCCAATCGTCCCACCAGCACGGATCAGTATTACTTCCAATCTTCACGTAGCTTTCAGATTACGCTCAAAGCGAAAATCTAAGCATGGCGACCATGGGGCGGCTTCGGCCGCCCCTTTTTTTGGGGAGAACCAGATGACGTATTCCTTCAGACTCGTCGCCGCGGCCCTGCTGCTGTCCACCGCGCCCGCCTTTGCCGATCCAGCTCTGTTGTCGCCGTCTCAGTACACGGCGGCGCTAATGATGCCGGCTCCAGCCGCCGACGGCTCAGCCGAACAGCAGCACGAGTTGGCCGAAATTAAAGCCATCCAGGCCAAGATGAGCACTGCCGATTTCGCCAAGGCCCAGAGCGATAATGACAACGAAAGCGTCAGCGCTTTTGCTGAGGTGTTCGGCCCTTGGTTTGATCTCACCAAACTGCCCAAGACCGCCGCCTTGTTCGCGGTCGTGCGCAAAGAAGAAGACACCGCGGGCAAAGCCGTAAAAACCTACTTCCATCGCAACCGCCCTTGGCATCTCGATGAGACGCTGAAGACCTGCGAGCGCGGCAAGAATGTCCAGACGTCTTATCCCAGTGGCCACGCCACCATGGGTTACAGCATGGCGGTCGTCCTGAGCCATTTGCTGCCCGATCAAGCGGACGCGATTATGAGCCGCGCCAAGAGCTATGGGGAAAACCGACTGGTCTGTGGCGATCATTATCGTAGCGATATTGTCGCCGGTCAGGTGCTGGGGACGGTGGTGGCCAACGAACTGCTCGCCAACCCGGCTTTCCAGCCGACCTTTGAAGCCGCCAAGTCCGAACTCGCCACGGCGCGTTCGGCTGCACACTGATCGTAAGAAAAGTTGTCGGGCCCACTTTCCTGGTTAGGAAAGTGGTGGGCGGTACAGGGATCGAACCTGTGACCCCTACCATGTCAAGGTAGTGCTCTCCCGCTGAGCTAACCGCCCGCCGAACGGGGGATGCTCTATAGCCTCCGTCCGGCGGCAAAGGCAAGTCAGGACGCGACGTTAATTGCCACCATTCCGCAGGTTAGAGGCGACCGCGACATCGGCGGCACGGCCGACCACCGCCCCGGGCGGGAGGAAAGCGCCGCGAGGCCCTACCCTGGCAGCGGACGGCCGGTTTCGCCCGCCAAAGCCGCTGGGGTGAGCCGCCCAGCCCGGACACGACACTCAGGTCAGGCGCGTTAATCCGACCACATTCCCCAAACGCAAAGCCCGCCCGGGGAATATGATGCCAAGAAGAAACTGGATTTCGGTCCGCGCCTCCGTTAGGCACGCCCCCCGATATGGCGCGCAAGGCAGCTGTGTCCTGCCTCTGGAGTGGTCAATGCCCGATACGCGCGCCGTAGGAATCGACTTTGGCACGACCAACAGCGTGCTGGCGCTCAGCGATGGAACTGCCGAGCCGCATATCATCCCTTTTGGCGGCTCCTCCACCTTTCGCTCGCTGCTTTGTTTCTACACCGAGCAAAACGAGCGCGGCCACAAAAGGGTGGTCAGCGTGGCGGGCCCAGAAGCCATCGAGACCTATAAGCGCCTAGCTGGGGAATGCCGCCTGATCCAATCGGTGAAGAACTTTGTCGCCGATGGTAGCTTCCGCGAAACCACGGTCTACGGGCAGCGTTTTCGCATTGAGGATCTGGTTGCCGTCATCCTCAAGAACCTGCGCGCCGAAGCCGAGAAAATCTGCGGCGACCTGGGAGATGCGGTCGTCAGTGGCCGCCCCGTACAGTTTGCTGGCGTCGATGCCGATGAAGCCCTCGCCCTTAGCCGTTTGACCTTGGCCTATGAAAAGGCCGGTTTCAGCACGGTGCGCTTTGTCGAAGAGCCGCTGGCAGCGGCCGATTTTCATTTGCGGGGCCTGAAAGAAGATGCGCTCTGCCTGATCGCCGATTTGGGCGGCGGCACCTCAGACTTCTCCCTGGTTCAGCTCACCCAGACTCCAGAAGGGCCACAGCGCAAAACCATCGGTCACGCCGGTATCGGGATCGCGGGCGACGTCTTTGATTTTCGCATTATCCAGAATGCGGTATCGCCGAAACTGGGCAAGGACAGTTTTTA
>JARLIR010000216.1 GCA_031291635.1 Rhizomicrobium sp.
CCACTCGCGTTAAGCGAGAGTGGATTTGTCCGCCCGCTGGTCTTAAAAGGCCCAGGTTTGCGACACGAAAGCCCTTTTGCAATGTCAGATGTCACTATCGGCCGGTCCTATCGGTTCGAATCCGCCCATTTCCTGCCGAAAGTCCCGGACGGCCATCGCTGCCGCAATCTGCACGGCCATAATTATCGCGTCGAAATCGTCGCCCAGGGCGCGCTCGACGAACGCGGCTTCGTGATGGATTTCGGTGAAATCGATGCCGATATCGCGCCCTTGCTGAAGCTGGTGGACCACAAACTACTGAATGATGTGCCCGGGCTGGAAAACCCGACCGCGGAAATCATCGCTGGCTGGTTCTTGCAGCGTCTTGCTGCCGCAGCCCGCGTGCGGGTGTGGGAAAACGGCGATTGCTGGGCCGAAGTCAGCCGTTAAGTCCTATCTCTGCAAAGCCGCTATGCAGCCTTGGCGCTACTGCAATGGCAGGCGGGCCATTAGCCTCGTCCTCGACCTGGAGGATGCACATGTCCCACGAGCTTTGGCAGATCGACGCTTTTGCCAACACACCGCTGGAAGGCAATCCAGCCGCCGTGGTGCCGCTGCCGGAGTTTCTTGACACGGCGCTGATGCAGAAGATTGCGCGCGAGAACAATCTCGCCGAGACCGCCTTTTTCGTGAAAACGGGCAAAGGTCACTACGATTTGCGCTGGTTCACGCCGGAAGCCGAAGTCGATCTTTGCGGTCATGCCACGCTGGCCAGCGCTTATGTGCTGTTCGAAGAATTGGACAGCGGCCTCGACAGCATTGCGTTTGCCACCCGCTCCGGCGAATTGGTGGTGTCGCGCGGCGAGGACGGGCTGAACCAGATGTCTTTGCCTGCCGATTCGCCCAGCCCCTTTGCAGCACCAACGGGATTTGCCGAAAAGGTCGGCGAAGCCTTGGGCGTAGCGCCGCCGAAAGAATTGTATAGCGGGCGTTACCTGCTCGGCCTGTGGGACGATCCGGCCGTGCTCCGCAGCATTCGCGATTGCGGCGACATCGCCCGCGTGCTGCGCGAACAGGATTTCTGGGGCTTGATCGTGACGGCGCCAGGTGACGGCGATTACGATTTCGTCTCGCGCTTCTTTGCCCCTGACAAAGGCGTGCCGGAAGACCCCGTGACCGGCTCGGCCCATTGCATTCTGACGCCGTTCTGGGCGCGACGCTTGGGCAAGAAGACGCTGCACGCACGCCAGGTCTCACCGCGCGGCGGTGATTTGATTTGTACCGATGACGGCGCACGCACGCTGATCGCAGGCCGCTGCGCGCTGTATATGAAGGGCGAGATCTGGGTTTAGTGTTTCCGTCGTCACGACCGGGCTCGGCCCGGTCATCCAGAGTTTAACGGATGGCAAAACTGGATGGCCGGGTCGAGCCCGGCCATGCCGGTGCTGCTAAAGCAGATTGCGTTCGCAGGCGCCGGGGGTGTTGTTGCTGCCGGGGCGCTCGCCAGGCATCACGCGCATGCGGAAAAAGCGCGGGCCGCCACCACCAAGGCTGGCCACCTGGGCATAGCCGCCAGCGGTGATCACCGAAGCATTCTGCGCCACATAGATACCGACATATTGGGGCCACCAAGCGACGTCACCGGTTTGGGGTTTGGCCACTTCCTCAAAGCGCGGGCTTAAGGGAAACTGGCTGGCCGGAATATAGCTGTAGGTCAGGCCCGAACGGCAAAACACCGTCCAAACGTAACCTGCGCCGTCATCGGCGCGCGGGGTCGCAGCGACCGTAATCGGCGCCGTGGGATCCGGCAAAGAGGCCGCCGCCGGCAAAGCCAGCATAGCCATCGACGTCAAAGCCAGAACGAGCTTCCGCACCACCACACCCCCGCGTTTTATGAGAGTCTTATTTTGGGGCAGTTTAACCGCAATTCTTAACGCCGCGCCAGAATTAACCATCTTATGCCCGCCTCATCCCTGTGGATTTGGTTATCCGTTAACCGAGCGTCCCAGATCGGGGCGCTGCGTGGTCTTGGGGAGGAACAGTGCAAGAGCGTTGCCGCGCGGTTCGCGCGGTTCGCCGAAAGGCGATATACTGGCGTTATGGATAAGCCCCTGCCCGACGACCCCATTTTGGCGCGTCTGAAGCGCGAGCTTGCGGCCCTTTATGGGACACGGCTGAAGCAGGTGCTGCTCTACGGCTCGCGCGCCCGCGGTGATCATCGCGACGACAGCGACTACGATGTGCTGGTGGTGCTGGAGGGGCCAGTGGACTGGTGGGCGGAGCAGAAGCAACTTTCCGCGCTGTCGGATCAAATTCTGTGGGATACGGTCGGGACCGCACAACCCGTCGTCACATCGTTCAAGCCGGTCTGCCCCGAAGACATCCACAAACGTACGGGCTTCATGTTCAACGTGCGGCGGGAGGCCATCGCATTATGAGCCCCGAATGCACCGACTATTTCGGCATAGCGGACATCATCCTGGAGCGCGCGACCCGCGCGTTTATGGCTGAGATCTACGAAAGCGCTGCACGCGATGCTTATATCGCCGTGCTTAATGCGGCCCGGGCAGTCATTTTTGAAAAATGTGAGATTGCCGTCAAAACCCACGCTGGTGCACGGACCAAATTGTTCGAACTGATCCATACAGGCTTACCATTCGACGCCGAGCTGGCTTCGTTCATCAACCGGGGCTTCGACACCAAACAAGGCGTCGACTATGGCGATGGTCCGATTTTTGTCGATCGGGCGACGGCGGAATCTTATCTCGAAAGCGCGCAAGCTTTCATCGCCGAAGCCCGCAGGGTTTGCGCTTAAACATATTGGGGGATGCCATGAAGACGATTTTAGGCGCCGTCGCTGGCGCGGTTCTCGCGCTCCTGCCAGCACAGGCGGCAACCACGATTGACGATCCCGTCAGCTTCGTGCGCAGCGTTTATCACAAGCTGGCGACCGTCAAGGATTACAGTGATCCAGATGACATCTATACAACGCATCTGGCAGGGTTATTTGCGCTTGATAAGAAGGATGCAGGCGGCGAAGTGGGGCGGCTGGACTTCGACTTTTGGGCCAACGGACAAGATTGGACTCTGAAAGGCGTGACAGTGACCGGGCATTTGGCAGCAGGCACCAAGGACCGTGAAATCGTCGTCGCAAAATTCGACAATGGCGATGCTCCCCAGCGGATTGAATTCTATTTCGAGAAGGGTAAGAACGGCTGGAAGCTCGATGACGCGCGGTCGACGGGCAAAGACGATTGGACCTTGTCGCTGATCCTGAAATACGGATGGGTTGACGACAAATAACACGAGTCACGAACGAAACTTGCGCTAAGACGTATTGCTGAGGCCGCAAAAGATTCCTTTTGACGGGCGCAATCGGAGTCTGTAGAAGCGTAACTGGGCCACGCCTCCCCAACGAGGTGCTAACATTCTGGAAGGAATGTCTGATGACAGACAATCTCCCGGCTGTGCGACCCGCGCGGCCTTTTTTTTCGTCTGGACCTTGCGCTAAGCGCCCTGGTTGGACTCCCGAAGCCCTCAAAAACGCGCTGAATGGCCGTTCGCATCGCGCCAAACCCGGTAAGACCCGGCTGAAGGAAGCGATCGATCGCACCAAAGCTGTGCTGCAATTGCCCGCCGATTATCGCGTGGCGATCGTGCCGGCCTCCGATACCGGCGCGGTGGAAATGGCGCTGTGGTCGATGCTGGGCGCCCGTCCCGTCGACATGTTCACCTGGGAAAGCTTTGGCGAAGGCTGGGTCACCGATGTGGTGAAACAGCTGAAGCTAAAAGATTCGCGCATTTTCAAAGCCGCTTACGGCGAAATTCCCGATCTGAAACAAGCCGACTTTGCCCGCGACGTGGTCTTCCTGTGGAATGGCACGACTTCGGGTGTGAAAGTGCCGAACGGCGATTGGATTCCGGACGACCGCGAAGGTCTGGTGATCTGCGACGCCACCTCGGCCGCGTTTGCCCAAGAGATCGATTGGACCAAGCTCGATGTCGCCACCTTCTCCTGGCAGAAGGCACTCGGCGGTGAAGCTGCGCATGGCATTTTGATCCTCTCGCCGCGCGCTGTGGCAAGGCTGGAATCCTATTCCCCGCCCTGGCCGCTGCCGAAGATTTTCCGCATGACCAAAGGCGGCAAATTGATCGAAGGCTTGTTCGAAGGCGAGACCATCAACACGCCGTCCATGTTGGCGGTCGAAGATTATATCGACGCCCTGAAATGGGCTGAAGGTCTGGGCGGCGTCAAAGCCTTGATCGCCCGTTCCAATGCCAATCTCGCGGCCATCGCCGATTGGGCCACCAATACCGCCTGGGTCGATTTCCTCGCTCAGGATGAAGCCATCCGCTCCAACACCTCGGTCTGCCTGAAAGTGGTCGATCCCTGGTTCGTGGCGCTGTCCCCCGAAGCCCAAGCCGATGCGGCCAAGAAAATCGCTTCGACCTTGGACAAGGAAGGGGTGGCCTTCGACATTGGCGGCTATCGCGATGCCCCGCCGGGCCTGCGTATCTGGTGCGGCGCCACCGTCGACACTGCCGATATCAAGGCGCTGCTGCCCTGGCTCGATTGGGCCTGGGCCAAGGTCAAAGCCGGGTAACCTGATGATTTGATGCGCGACGGCCGCAAATCTGTGTCTTAGGTTTGCGGCGTCGAACATCAGACTAGGGGGCTACGATGGCATTCAAACCGGCCAATGCGTTGGAAGAGACGTTGCTACGAGCGGCATCGCAAGATTCCGCGCGTCCGGAATTTTATCGCCGGTTGCTGAGCAGCACGCTCACCGTTCTAGGCAGTTTTGGTGAAACCATGAGCATCGAAACCATCACCAACGAACAGGGCAATTTTCATCCCATCTTCACCGCCCCCGAGCGGATGAAGGACTTCATGGACGTGGACATGCCCCATTTCGGTATCGCTGCCCGCACCCTGTTTGAAGCCACCCGCGGCGCGCAATTCGTCATCAATCCGGGCTCGGTGGGCAAGATCTTGTCTGCTGACGAAATCGCCTGGTTCCTGCAAGCTTTCCCCTCGACCAGCATCATCGTCGCTCGGCCGAAAGTTTATCCGGTCAAGCTGGTCAAGGCGCTGTGCGTTCTGTTCACCAGCCGCATGCTAATCCGCGCCGCCCATCTGGTTTATGTGGCGCGGGAAGGTGTCGACCAAGAAGCCCATCCCATGATCGGGCTTGAGGCCGATGGTGACGTGCCGCGTCTGGCCCAGGAAATCTTCGCAGCCGCCGAAGCTGTGCTGCCCGGTGCCCCCATCGAAGTCGTTTACATCGATCCGCAAGGCGAACTCGATCCCTTGCAGAAACATATGCTGAGCGTGCCGCCGTTTTACCAGCGCATGCTGCAACCCCACTAAGAGAGGAATTTCCCCATGCCGAAAGTTCTGATAGCCGACAAGCTGTCCTCCGCCGCGGTCAACATCTTCAAGGTGCGTGGCGTCGAAGTGGACGTGAAGACCGGTCTTACCAAGGAAGAGCTCTTAAAGATCGTCGATCAGTATGACGGCATCGCCATCCGCTCGGCCACCAAGATCACCAAGGACGTCATCGCCGCTGCCAAAAAATTGAAGGTCGTTGGCCGCGCCGGTATCGGCGTCGACAATGTGGATATTCCGGCTGCCACGGCGGCGGGTGTCATTGTCATGAACACGCCGTTCGGCAACTCCATCACCACCGCCGAACACGCCATTGCGCTGATGATGGCGCTGGCGCGCGAGCTTCCCGCCGCCAATGCCTCCACCCATGCCGGTAAGTGGGAGAAGAACCGCTTCATGGGCGTGGAGATGTATGGCAAGACTCTCGGCCTTATCGGTGCGGGCAATATCGGCTCGATCGTTGCCGACCGCGCCAAGGGTCTGAAGATGCATGTCATCGCTTTCGATCCTTATCTGTCGGCGGAAAGCGCTGAGGAAAAGGGCATCGAGAAGGTCGAGCTGGATGATCTTCTGGCCCGCGCCGATTTCATTACGCTGCACACGCCACTGACGGCGGAGACGCGCGGTATTCTTTCCGCCGAAGCCCTGGCCAAGACCAAGAAGGGCGTGCGTATCATCAACTGCGCTCGTGGC
>JARLIR010000217.1 GCA_031291635.1 Rhizomicrobium sp.
AAAGGCGTTCCGTATATGGAAGGCAGCCCCGCCTGGCATGGCAGCGTCAAATTATCCCGCGAACAAGCCGAAACCGCGCTCGTCGCGCTTGGCTGTGACGCCAGTGAAATCAAGGAGTTCCTCGATGTCTGAGAACAACGCCCCCGCCCTCATCGGTTCCTCCGGCGATTCTTTGCGCGAAGCCTTCGGCAAGGAACTGACCCGTATCGCGCCTGATTTCCCCAAACTCGTCGTGCTCGATGCCGATGTCGCGGGCGGCACCGGCGTGCATCATTTCCGCAAAGCCTATCCGGAAAAGTTCATCCAGTTCGGCATCGCCGAACAGAATATGGTGGCGGCTGCAGGCGGCCTCGCGGCGACGGGACTGATCCCGGTTGTCACCGGCTTTGCTTGCTTCTTGGAGCGCGCTTACGAACAGGCGCGGCTCTCCATCGGTTACGCCCATCGCAACGCCAAGATCGTCGCCAGCCATCCCGGTCTGGACGTCGGTCCGGACGGCGGCTCGGCGCAAGCCTTGGAAGACATCGCGGCTTTCCGTGCCATTCCCGGCATGACGGTGATCTCACCGGCGGACCCGATCGAAATGGCCCTGGCGACCCGCGCCATGCTGGAATTTGATGGTCCGGTCTATATGCGCACCGGCCGTAGCGCTTCCGTGCGCCTCTTCGATGACAGCCACAAATTTGAAATCGGCAAAGGTCAAATCCTGCGCGACGGTGTGGACGTGACTCTGGTTGCCTGCGGTGTGGAAGTCGCCCGTGCCATGCAAGCGGCCGATCTTTTGGCCGATCAAGGCGTCGACGCCCGCGTCGTCAACATGCCGACCATCAAGCCGATTGACGAAGCCCTGCTCAAGCGCTGTGTGATCGAGACCGGCTGCATGGTGACGGCGGAAGACCATAATATTTATGGCGGCCTGGGTAGCGCGGTGGCCGAAGCGGTGACCAAGCATCGCCCCTGCCCGATCGAATTCGTTGGCCTCAAAGACACTTTCGGCACCTCGGGCGAACCCGATGAGCTGGCAGAATATTTCCAGATCACCGCGCCCTATATCGCCGCCGCCGCCATGCGGGCGATGGCGCGCAAAGAGGCGCTGCAATGAGCCGCTTTTCGCTGACAGGCAAAAATGCCGTCGTCACCGGGTCGAGCCGCGGCATCGGCAAAGCCATTGCGCTGGGTCTGGCTGAGGCAGGCGCCGATGTCATCGTCACCTATCGCGAAAAGCGCGCAGAGGCCGACGCGGTGGTTGCGGCTATCACAGCCATGGGCCGCCGTGCGGTGACTTATCCGCTAGATGTCACCGACAAGGCTTCCGTCGATGCTTTGGCGAAGGATGCCAAGACCTTCGGTGCCATCTCGATCCTGGTCAACAATGCCGGCATCAACAAGCCGACCGATTTCGACCAGATCGCAGCAGAAGATTGGGACACCATCCTGAACACCAATCTGCGCGGGCCGTATCTGGTGTCGCGAGCCTTCCTGCCTTTGCTCAATGAGGCGGGCGGGGGATCGATTGTGCATATCGGTTCGGTCAGTGGCCAATATGGTGGACCGCGCACGGCCCATTATGCCGCGTCTAAAGCGGGTCTCATTTCTCTGGCACAAGTGATTGCCCGTTTCGGTGCGCAATTTGGTGTGCGCTCCAACACTGTAGCAGCAGGTTTGATTGCTTCCGAGATGGCGGCCGCAGGGCTAGCCAATGCGGCAGTGCAAAAAGCAGCTGAGACCATTGTGCTGAAGCGCATGGGCACCACCCAGGAAGTCGCCGATGCGGTGGTGTTCCTGGCTTCCGATGCCTCGTCCTACATCACAGCGCAGACCCTTAACGTCAACGGCGGCTTGTATTTCTGATGGCAAAGACGCTGCTCATCATTTCGGGCGGCGTCGAAGCCGCGGATGCGGTCAAACGTGCCAAAGAGATGGGGCTGGATGTCGTTTGCTCCGATATCAATCCCGAAGCGCCCGGTTTCGCCATTGCCGATTCCGCGCTGATCGCCGATGTTTACGGCCCTTCTGATACCGCTGCCGCGGCGGAGCGCTTTCACACCAAGATCCGCAAGATCGATGGCGTGATTTGTGTCGCCGCCGATGCGCCGCTGACGGTGGCGGCGGTCAACACCAGGCTGGGCTTGAAAGGGCTTTCGCAAAGAAGCGCGGAACTGGCTTGCGATAAGCTCGCCATGAAGATGCGCTTTGCCGAATGCGGCGTGCCGGTGCCATGGTTCTCGGCCGTCAACACGGCGCAAGAGCTGATGCGCATCGTTGCCGAAAAGGGCCGCGATTTTGTCATCAAGCCGGTCGACAGCCGCGGCTCGCGCGGCGTGCAGCGCCTGACCCATGTCAGCGATCTTGGCAAAGCCTTTCTCTTTGCCCGCCAGCATTCGCCCACTCAGCGGGTGATGGTGGAAGCCTATCTGCCCGGGCCGCAGGTCTCGACTGAATCGGTGGTGGTGGATGGGGTTTGCTACACCCCCGGCTTTTCCGACCGCAATTACGAGTTCCTCGACAAATACGCGCCCTATTTCATCGAAAATGGCGGCGATCTGCCCAGCCATCTGCCGCAAACGATCCAAGACCGCATCAAAGAGGTACAGGGCATGGCGGCGGCGGCACTGGGTGTCACCCGCGGCACCGTCAAAGGCGATATCGTCGTCCATGAAGGCCAAGTTTATGTCATCGAGCTGGCAGCACGGCTGTCGGGCGGCTTTTTCTGTACCCGCGAGATTCCGCTCAACACCGGAGTTGATTTCGTCGGTTGCGCCATTCGCGTGGCGCTGGGCGAAAACCCCACGGCCGAAGAGCTGACGCCGAAATACCAAAAACACGTCATCCAGCGTTATGCCTTTCCCAAAGCTGGCAAAGTGGTCGCCATCTCCGGCGGCGATGCGGCGCGCGCTGTCGAGGGTGTGGTGGAAGTCAATGTCACCGCCAAACTTGGCGACATCATTCCGGGTGCGGGTGACAAACGCCCTTCGGCGGCCATGGTTCTGGCGATGGGGCCGACGCGCGAAGTCGCGCTGGCCTCCGCCGAAAAAGCGCTGGCACAGCTGCGGATCGAAACGCGATGAATGCGCCGCTGACGAGCCAGGCTTTCGATACCAAAGCGGGCACGCTCCAGCTCTTTGCCTTTTTTCATCTGAATTTGGCCTTTTCCTCGATCGAAGAGGAAGAGCGCGGCTCAGTTATCGCCCGCTGCTATACTCCCCTATTGCATCTCGCGGAAAAATTCGGCCCCATCGGGATTGAAGCGTCCGGCTTCACCCTGGAAGAAATTTTCGCGCGCGATCCACAATGGATCGAAGACCTCAAACGGCTGATCGGGGCGGGCAAGGTCGAGTTCATTGGCTGCGGTTATAGCCAGATGATTGGGCCTTTGGTGCCGTGGAAGGTGACGGCGGCCAATCTGCGTATCGGCAACGCGGTCTATCAAAAGCTTCTCGGCCTGACTCCGAGCCTCGCCCTCGTCAATGAACAGGCTTATTCCGGCGGCCTCGTCGGACTTTATTTGGATGCTGGCTATCGCGCCCTGATCATGGATTGGGACAATCCGGCGTCCACCCATGACTGGCCTAGCGAAACGGGTTATCGCGCCCAACGCGCGCTGGGCAGTGACGGGCGCAGCATCGGCCTCTTATGGTCGAACACCGTCGCCTTTCAAAAGCTGCAGCGCTTCGCCCATAGCGATATTTCGCTGGGCGAATATCTGACCTATTTACGCAGCCAGCGCGGCACCGCGGCACGCAGCCTCTGTCTTTATGCCAGCGATGCCGAGATTTTCGATTTTCGTCCCGGGCGCTACAAAACCGAAGAAGCCATTGCCGCAGTGTCCGAATGGGCCAAGCTTCAAGAGGCTTTGGCGGCCGCGCAAGCCGAGCCGGGTTGCCAGATGGTGCTGCCTTCCAGCCTGCTGACGGATGACAGCGGCCCCGCACTGCGGCTCGAAACAGCGGCGGTTCCTGTACCAGTGAAGAAGCAGCGCAAATACGCCCTGTCGCGCTGGGCGGTGACCGGCCGCGACGATCTTTTCCTCAATGGCGTTTGCGAGAAGCTTTACCGCGCCCTCGACGCTGCGGAGGCCGAGGACAGCGCTTGGAAAGAGCTTTGCTATCTCTGGGCCAGTGATTTTCGCACCCATATCACGACCAAGCGTTGGGCCAGGCTTGAGACTCGGCTTAAGGCGGCGCAGGCGCGCTGGCCCTGGCCCGATGCCGCTCTGCCGCCCATGCCGCAAGGCGCCGTCATCGACGAGCGTTACATCGCCATTGAAACTCCCACGCTGCGGGTCGAACTCGACCGCCGCCGCGGCCTCGCCCTTAAAGCCGTCTCTTTCGGCGGCGCCCCGCTGATCGGCATGGTGCCCCATGGCAGCTTTGGCGATATCGCCTTGCAAGCCGATTGGTACACCGGCAATTGCGTTTTCGAGGCCCCGGGCGAGCACAAAGTCACCGATCTCGAACGCGGTCCAGCGCAGCTTTGGCAGCAAGACGGCGATACCTTCGCCTTCACGCGCATCGAGACTCCGAAAGGCCCGATCGAAAAGACCCTGCGCTTCCACCACGAGCGGGCCCAAATCGACTTCGATATCCTGTTCGACTGGACCGATTGGGGCAAAGGTTCGTTGCGGCTGGGCCACGTCACCTTGCTGCCGGGCGCCTTCGCGGCGGACGGCCTTCGGTTAAATACGCATAATGGTGGTAAGGAAACGGAAACCTTTTGCTTAGCAAATGACGACGTGGAGCACGGTGCACCCGTTTCATTTCTGGTTTCGGCCGCCCATGGCTTTGGCCTCAGTGAAGGCTGGGCTGAAATCGGCGACGGCTGCCATCGTATCCGCCTCTCTGTTGACCGCACCACCGCCCCGCTCCTGGGGCTTCTGACCCATAAACGCCTTCGCGGCGGGGTGTTCTGCCAGCTCGCCCTTTCGGCCCTCGAACTGGACGATACCCGTAAGCCCACGCCACTTTGTTCCGGACCGAGACGATTTCGCTTCAGCCTGAGCGCTACGTAAGGCAGTTGTTAACCGCGTTCTGCAACGATTGAGCAACACATGACCAACGGTATTGCCATGGCCCAAAGGGCATCAAGTATCTCCGCAGAAAGCGACATCGGCAGTCTCCTCGAGCGACCGGTGCTGCGCGACTTTTCCCAGCCTTGGCTCGATCTGAACGACAAATCCGTTCTGGTCACCGGCGGCACGGGTTCGTTCGGCAATCATTTCATCAAGACCGTGCTGGCGCATTATAAGCCCAAGCGCTTGATCATCTTCTCGCGCGACGAGCTCAAGCAGTACGAGATGCAGCAGATATTCTCGCCGGAGCAGTATCCCTGCATGCGCTATTTCATCGGCGATGTGCGCGATCGCGACCGCCTCGAGATGGCCATGAGCGGCGTCGATTATGTCGTCCATGCCGCCGCCCTGAAACAGGTTCCCGCCGCCGAATACAATCCCTTCGAGTGCATTCACACCAACGTGCTGGGGGCCGAAAATCTGGTCTACGCCGCGCTGCGCAACAAAGTGCAGAAGGTGATCGCGCTCTCGACCGACAAAGCCGCCAATCCGGTCAATCTGTATGGCGCTTCCAAGCTCGCCTCCGACAAGATCTTCGTCGCTGCCAACAATTTGTCCGGCGCCGACGGCACCAAATTTGCCGTGGTGCGCTATGGCAATGTCTTTGGCTCGCGCGGCTCCGTGGTTCCTTTCTTCAAGAAGCTGACCGCCGCTGGTGCTACCGAATTGCCGATCACCGACGCCCGCATGACCCGCTTCTGGATCACCTTGACGCAAGGCGTCAATCTGGTGCTCTCCTCGATGGAGATGTGCAAAGGCGGCGAGATCTTCGTGCCCAAGATCGCCTCCACCACCATCACGGGCCTCGCCACGCTTTTGGGGCCAAGCTTGCCGCAGAAGATCGTCGGCATCCGCCCGGGCGAAAAGCTGCACGAGACCATGATTCCGGCCGATGATTCACATTGGACGCTGGAATTGCCGGACCGCTATCTGATCCTGGCGAGTTTTGCCGCCGCCTTGCGGGAAGCCTACATCCATCGCGGCGCCAAGCCGGTGGAAGAAGGCTTCTCCTATTCCAGCGACAACAATCCCGAGCAGCTGGATGCGCGGGGCTTGCAACACTTGCTGGCCGAGGCCTACGCATGACAGCGCCGCAGCCAAAAGCGGAGGGCAGCTTGCCCTTTCTGCCTTATGGCCGGCAGAGCATCGAAGACGACGACATAGCTGCGGTCAGCGCCGCGCTCCGTGGCGATTATCTGACGACAGGCCCACTCATTGCCCGTTTCGAACAGGCGCTGTGCGAAGCCGTCAAGGCCCAGAATGCGGTGGTCTGTTCCAACGGCACCGCCGCGCTTTACATGGCAGCCAAGGCCCTCGGCATCGGGCCTGGCAGCACAGTCATCGTGCCCTCTATTACGTTTCTGGCCACCGCCAGCGCGCCGCATCTGGCCGGCGCGGAAATTGTTTTTGCCGACGTTGATCCCGATAGCGGCCTGATGCGTCCCAGTGACCTGGAAAACGCGTTGGCCCGCGTCGGTGGCAAAGCCGATGCGGTGTTCAATGTGCATCTGAACGGCCAATGCGGCGCGGTGGAAACCATCGCCCAGATTGCCCGTCAGCACAGCATGAAGATTCTCGACGATGCCAGCCATGCCATCGGCACGCGTTATCGCCTCGGTGGCGACGAAAAATGCGTCGGCGAGAATGCCCTCAGCGACATGACGATCTTTTCCTTTCACCCGGTCAAAACCGTGACCATGGGCGAAGGCGGCGCGGTGACCACCAACGATCCGCAATGGGCCGAGGCTTTGACTTTGCAGCGCAGCCACGGAATGACCCGCGACCCGGCGCTGTTCGAGACCGAAGAAGACGCCTTTGACGGCCCCGGAGTACCCAATCCCTGGTATTACGAACTGACCGAGCCGGGCTTCAACTGGCGCGCCACCGACATTCAATGCGCCCTTGGTCTGTCGCAATTGGCCAAGCTGACACGCTTTGCCGCGCGCCGCCGGGCTTTGGCCGCCGCTTACGATTCCTTGCTCGCGCCGCTGGCACCTGTGCTGCTGCCCGTGGCACACACCCATTGCTTGCCGACCTTGCATCTCTATCCGGTGCTAATCGATTTTGCTGCATTGGGCATTTCCCGCGCCGAGATCATGGCAAAGCTTGGCGCCGAAGGCATCGGCAGTCAGGTGCATTATTATCCGGTGCATCGCCAGCGCTACTATGCGGCGCGCTATGGCCGCACTGAGCTGCCGGGTGCTGATCGCTATTACGCCCGCGCCCTCAGCCTGCCTTTTTATGCCGCCATGACGATCAGCGATGTGGCGCGCGTGGTCGAGACTCTGAAGCGCGTCTTCGGCCTCTGAAAGGCTGACCGCGCCGCGGCGACGGTCTTTCCGCACCCCCAAAACAAGAGCGACGGCCGAAGGATTTCTCCTCCGACCGCCACTTCTTTTTTTGTAACCCCAACCAACGCCCCGGGGAAGGAGGCCTGTCGCCTCCATCAGCGGTGTTAACCGGCGGCGGGTACCTGGTACCCGCCGTCGCATTACGCTTACTGGAACAGTGACAGGATCGTCTGCGGCGCTTGGTTGGCAATCGACAACGCCTGAACACCGAGCTGCTGCTTTGTCTGCAGCGAGGTCAGCTTGGCACTTTCCTGCGCCATGTTCGCATCGACCAAGTTGCCGATACCGCTGGTGAGCGTGTCGGACAGCTTGGATGCGAAGTCCATCTGAATCGAATACTTCTTCGAACCAGCGGACAGCTTGGCGAGGGCGGCGCCGACGTTGGTCAGCGAGGCTTGCACGGTCGCGATCATCGTCGAGGCCTTGGCGGCCGTCGAAATCGTGCCGGTCGACTTGACCGTCACGATCGAACCCGACAGTGACATCTTCTGGGACGCCACAGTGATACGGCGCGAGCCGTCCGTGGAGGCCAGAGCAGTGATGGACGTGGTCGAACCGTCGACCAGGTTGAACCCGTTGAACACGGCATTCTTCGTGATCGTGGTGATCTGATCGCGCAGAGCCGTGAAATCGTTGTTCAATGCCTGACGGCTGGCGGTATCGATGGAGGAGTCGGAAGCCGAAAGGGCCTTCGCCTTCATCTGAACCAACAGATCCGAAATCGACTGACCAGCGGACATGGCAGTATCAACCGCGGACATGCCGCGGGAGAGGCTGTCTGTCACAGACGAGTAGGCAGCAACATTGCCGCGCATGTTCTGGGCGATGGCGTAGGTCGCGCCGTCGTCCTTAGCAGAGGCCACTTTCATGCCCGTGCTAATGGCGGTTTGAGTCGTCGACATCTGCGCCTGAGTGGAATTCAGGTACTGCAGGGCAGTCATCGCATTGCTGTTGGTGTTGACGCTAAGAGTCATTTTGTTTCTTTGCTCCGTTCTGGCTGTTAACAGCGAGCTTTATGCTCAAGGGGCTTTTTGCCCCACGCTTCCACATCGCAAGCTCCGTGCCGGAAGGTTGTTAGGAGACCCTTAATCAGATTTTTCGCCGTGGAGCGCGGAAAAGCCTATTTTGCTTGCTTTTTCGGTGCGTTCGGACCCGGCATTTCTTGCCGTAAAGCGGCAATTATTGCCGCCGCAGGGCATTCCTTGCCGAGGTCGATGCGCTTTAAGCTTTGCGAAACCATGTTGGACCGGCCAAAATAAAAGAGCGCGGAGTTGAAGCTCCGCGCCCGATCTTTCCCTTATTCCCCGTACCCGTTTACTGGAACAGCGACAGGATCGTCTGCGGCGCCTGATTGGCGATGGACAGAGCCTGCACACCGAGCTGCTGCTTGGTCTGCAGCGAAGTCAGTTTGGCGCTTTCCACGGCCATATCCGCGTCGACCAGATGGCCGATACCGCTTGTCAAAGTGTCGGACAACCTTTGCGTGAAGCTGAGCTGCACCGAGTATTTTTTGGAACCGGCAGACAATTTCGCCAGCGCGGCGTTGACGTTGGTCAGCGAGGCCTGAACCGTCGCAATCATCGTCGAAGCTTTGGCAGCGGTGGAAATGGTGCCGGTGGACTTCACGGTCACGATCGATCCCGAGAGCGACATATTCTGGGCGCCAACGGTAACGCGACGGGACCCGTCCGACGACGCCAGTGCTGTAATCTGGGTGGTCGAACCGTCGATCAGGTTATAGCCGTTAAACACCGCGTTCTTGGTGATCGAAGTGATCTGGTCGCGAAGGGCGATGAAGTCCTGGTTGAGGGCTTGGCGACTGGCTGTATCGATCGAAACGTCGGACGCCGAGAGCGCCTTCGCTTTCATCTGGATAAGAAGGTCGGAAATCGATTGCGAGGCCGACATAGCGGTATCGACGGTCGACATAGCGCGATTGATGCTGTCGGAGACCGCTTGATAACCCGAAACGTTGCCACGCATATTCTGCGCAATAGCGTAGGTAGCACCATCGTCCTTGGCGGAAGCGACTTTGAGACCCGTGCTGATGGCAGATTGCGTCGTCGCCATCTGACCTTGGGTGTTGTTGAGATACTGCAACGCGATCATTGCGTTGCTGTTGGTGTTGACGCTCAGCATAGTGTTTTCTCCACTTCCGTCATTCGGACGGTCGTTCTGCTTGGGCACCGTGCCCCGATCCATCCTTACGCAACCGTCGTGCCAAACTGGCGGAGCGCGTAAAAGCCCGGGAATCCGGGGCTTTGTCGGGCAAATTGCACTTTGGAAGGATGGTAAATTTTGCCGCCCGGCAGCTGCGCCCGGCAAAAAGCACCGTAGGGGCGGCAAGAAGGGCCTAGACGATGCGCAGGGCTACAAACGAAAAAGGCCGGCGCTGAGGCCGGCCTTTGCAAAATTCAAAACTTGGTATCGCGATCAGCCGTTGCCTTGCAGGCCCTGCATGATGTTGCGATTGATGTCGATCAGCGGATCAATCACCGCACCGTTGCGGATCACATCCCGAGAATAGCGCGTCACGAAAAGCGAGAGCGAAACGATGTTAGCGCGCAAGCCTTCCGGCAGCTTGTTGCCGTCATCGAGACAGTCGGCAGCGAGCGTTCGCCACATCCTGCGATTCCATTCGATCACTTCGACCAAAGGACCGCCGGTACGCTTTTCGCGTTGCGCTGAGATCAAGGCGCCGGTCACTTGACCGAACAGGCGATATTCCGCCTCGCGCGCGTTCTCAGTAATTCTCTGCGTGTTCTGGTACGCTTTGAGGGTCATAGCGGAGCCGCTCTTTCTCGAATTCGAATAGCTTCTTACAGTTCATGAGCGCCTTGTAGTAAGTGCGGCTCATGACATCCCGGCTGATCTCGACGCAAGTTGCCAGAACATCGCGATTGGCGATCGCGCCCATGAACTCGGTCATGCGCAGCGCGAACTCGTCGTAATACTGGTCGCAGGAATCGGCATCCAGATACATCATCATGATCGGAAGATAGATACGGCGCGCCGGCGTCGTCGCTTCATCCGGCTGCATGATGTCCTTTTCCCGCAGCAGACAGGCTTTGTTTTGCACGATGAGGGTCGCACGCTTTTCGCCATTCGTCAGAACAGCGCCGTTGAGCACGAACTTCTCACCAGGTTTGAGCGATAATTTCAGAGGCATCAAGATCTCCCATCCAGATGGGTGTAGGAGACCTTACCGACCCCCGAGTTAAGAATTCCTCTTCGAATTCGATCAAACATGTTCACGCCTGCTTAAGTAAAACTCGGCTTTAGTTTGGCTCGAAATTCTTAAGGAAACGGGCATATGGCCAAAGTTGCCCCTGCTCCATCAATCGATGCGCTCTCCGGCATGGATGCCAAGATGGCGGCTCTCTCCAAGCTCGAAGGGCTGACGGAGGAATTCAGTGCCCAAATCCACCGGCGCAAATCCGACCGCTATCTGCGGCGTGCGGTAAGAGCTTGGCGCGGCGGCGATATTCAAGCCGCCGGGCGCGCCGCGTTGCGCGCCATCGACATTGATGAAAGCAATCCCAAAGCCTTTCATGTCCTGGCCATGTATCTGGAACGGATGGGTCATGTGCATAAGGCACTGGTGACCTACGAGCGGGCTTTTGCGCTCGATCCCGACGATCCAGAGCTGCTGATCAATCTTGGCCTAACCGCCTGGAATCTAAAATTGCACGATGGCGCCGCGAAAATGTTTCGCCTCTATATCGCCGCGCAGCCCGATTCTCCGCTCGGTTACAACAACCTCGGCAGCATTTTGGGTGACATGGGCGATCCAGATCTCGCCGTCGAAACCCTACGCGCGGCGATCTATCGCATGCCGCAGGAAGCCATCCTGTGGAACGCGCTCGCCACCGTTTTGGCTGAAGATGGGCGGGTGGAAGAAAGCCTCGTTTTCTACAGCGAAGCGACAAGGCTGAACCCCGACTTCGCCCGGCTTTATCACAATTTCGGTTATGCCTACCAACATTTGGGCCGGCTGCCGGAAGCGCTGGAAGCCTATGACAATGCCCTGGCGCGCGTCCTCGATCCGGTGGAAATCCGCGAAGCGACGCATTCGCGCAGCATCTGTCTGATCGGCATGGGCCGCCTCGAAGAAGGCTTCAAGGCTTACGAAATCCGCCGCGACGAAAAATTCCGCTGTTATGTGCATCACGTCTTAAAGGCGCCACTTTGGAACGGCGAGGACATCAACGGCAAACGCGTTTTGATCGTGGGTGAACAAGGTCTTGGCGATGAATTCATGTTCGCCAATATCCTGCCCGATATCCAGCGTGCCGTCGGCCCCACAGGCAAGCTGCAGATCGCAGTGGACGAACGGCTGGTGTCGCTGTTCGCGCGCTCTTTCCCCGAAGCCGAAGTCGGCACCTATGACGACCGCACCTTGCTCGATAAGGACGGCAACAAAGCGCTGCGCTTTATTCCTTTTGCCCTGAAGGACGGCGAGCCCGATTGTTACGCCTGGATGGGCAGCCCGCTGGGCTGGTTGCGTCCGCGTATCGAGGATTTTCCGCATCAATCCTTCCTGGTGCCCGATCCGGCAAGGGTGGAAACTTTCCGTGCCAAGCTGGCCGAAGGCGGGCCGGGCTTGAAGGTCGGCATCTGCTGGCGCTCGATGATGATGGATACCAAGCGCTCCAAATATTACAGCGCGCTGGATTTGTGGGGACCGATCTTGCAGACGCCTGGGGTGCGCTTCATCAACCTGCAATATGGCGATTGCAAAGACGAACTGGCCCACGCCGAGGAAAAGTTCGGCGTCAAAATCGAGTTCATTGAAGGGCTCAATCTGAAGGACGACATCGATGGCGCCGCGGCGCTGTCGGCGGCTGTCGATATGATGATTTCGGCTCCTACCGCAGCCGCGGCCGTGGCAGCCGGTGTGGGTACCGAGACCTGGTTCCTGACCGCGGGCCGCACTTGGCCGCAGCTCGGCACCATGGAGTTCCCGTGGTACCGCAAGACCCAAGTCTTCACGCCCGAGAAATTCGGCAATTGGCAAGGCCTGATGCCACAAGTGGCGGAAACCTTGAAGGCGCGCAGCGCGGCGCTGTAAGCCGCGCTATTGCTGCTGCTGTTGCTGCTGGTGATACAGCCGCTCCGGCATGGAGGGGGTCGGTGTCGGCGACGACATCGGCCTAGCCACGCGCAGAAAATCCTCGTGGCGCACCGGTGCCTGGGTCGGCTCCACCGAGACGGCGGTGGCGAGCTCGTGCTCCGTCGGACCCTTATAGGTGCCGCGGGTCGGCGGCACATCGGCGTAATCACGGCCCACCGCAGCGCGGATATGGCGCTCGCCTGCCACCACATTGTTGGTGGGATCAAAGCCTACCCAGCCCAGACTCGGCAGATAACATTCCAGCCACGCATGGGTGGCATCGGCGCCGGAGCGGTCCTTGGAATGCGGGCGATGATAAAGATAGCCGGAGACATAACGGGCCGGAACCCCCCAACCGCGCGCGATGGCGATCATGATATGGCTGAAATCCTGGCAAACGCCGCGCTTTTCACTCAGCGCATGATCGATGGGCGAATGCACTTCGGTAACGCCGGATTCGTAATCGAAGGCTTCGTTGATGGTGGTGTTCAGCGTTTTGAGCGCTGTTAGCGGATCGCCCTTGGGCTTCTCCAAATTTTTTTCGCGAATGAAGGCCGATAGCGCCGCGGACGGCTGGGTGAATTTCGATTGCTCCAAGAGATCGAAGTGATCATGGTTCAAATTGTAGCCGTTATAACGTTCCCATTCGAGAATATCGGCGGCCTCGGGCAGGATCTGGTGGCGCGTAATCTCGATCACGGCTTGCGATTCGATGCGCAGCTCTTCATGGGCGCGCAGCACATTGAAGTGATAGACCGCGTTGCCGAAATGATCGGTGTAAGCATAGAGCTGGGCACGCGGATTGGTGTTGATCTGAAACGAGCGCAGCGCTTGGGGGCCTTCCGAGCGCGGCTGCATGCGGATTTCCATCACACTTTCATGCACCGGCGCAGCATAGCGAAAACGGGTGATGTGGCGGATGGAGTAAAACATCAGAGCACCGTCTCCGCGCCATAGGTGATGTAGGCCGCATAAACCGCGGCGTGGATTTCTTCGCATTGCGCCGCGATGTCGGCGAGGAAGCGGGCAATGGTGCCGCTGGCGGTCAATTCCTCGATCTGGGTGAAATCCGCCAAGGCTTTTAGCCGCCCAGCTAGACGTTCGACACTGGCGCGGCGTCCTGGCGGCGCGCCTGGCGCCACATGGGCCAAAGCATCGCAGATGCGGTCGATGGAAAAACGCACCGAATGGGGAAATTCCGGATCGAAGAGCAGGAATTCTGCGATCTTCTCTGGCCGGATCGCCGCCGTGTGGGCTTTGCAGTAAGGCTCAAAGGCCGAGCAGAATTTGAGCAGCACCAGCCAGTCGAAATATTTCGGCTCGGTCAGCTTGGCAGCACCGAAATGCAGATCGAGCAGGCGGCAAACCAGCTGGGCCCGTTCGATATAATGGCCGAGCTCTAGGAAATACCAGCCTTCGCCATGGCTTAAGGTGGAATAGGTGACGCCTTCTAAGGCGTGCAGATCCTGCAGCGTATCGCGGAAGAAGACAGCGTTGTTGCGCTGCTCCAGCGCCCCGATTTCACGCAATTTCAGATACAGCCGGTTGAGATTCTCCCAGACTTCGACACTGAGCTGTTCGCGCACCTGACGGGCATTGTCGCGGGCAAAGCTGAGCGAGGAGAGCAAGGAATTGTCGCTGTCACGATCAATCGCCAAATGCTGGGCAATAGAGGCGGCATCGGTATCGGTGGGCGCTTCATTCTGGCTCGAGAGCGAGGCCACGACCCGGGCCCAAGAGGAGTCCGCCTCTTCGCGCGTCTGTTCGACCGTGGTTTCGAGTTTGACCGCCAAAAGGCGCGCGGTGTGCTCGGCCCGCTCTAGATAGCGGCTCATCCAGTACAGGCTGTCAGCGACCCGGCTTAGCATTAGTGGCTCAACACCCATGTATCTTTGGAACCGCCGCCTTGGCTGGAATTGACCACCAGGCTGCCGCGTTTCAGGGCGACGCGCGTCAGGGCGCCGGGCACGATCACCGTCTTTTCGCCATGCAGGATGAAGGGGCGCAAATCGACATGGCGCGGCTCCACCCCGCCTTCGACAAAAGTCGGCGCCGTCGACAGCTGAATGGTGGGCTGGGCGATATAATTTTCGGGATCGGCTTTGATTTTCTCAGCGAAAGCTTCGCGTTCGGACTTGGAGGCGTGCGGGCCGACCAGCATGCCATAACCGCCGGATTCGCCCACGGCCTTGACCACCAGCTTATCGAGATTGGCCAGCACATGGGCTAGCGGTTTTTCCTCGCGGCAAAGAAAGGTCTCAATATTGTCGAGAATGGGCTCTTCGGAGAGGTAGTAACGGATCAAGCGCGGCACGTAGGCGTAGACCGCCTTGTCGTCGGCGACGCCCGTGCCCAGCGCATTGGCGATCACCACATTGCCGGCGCGATAGGCATTGAAGAGACCAGAAACGCCCAGCGCCGAATCTTCGCGGAAAATCAAAGGATCGATGAAATCATCGTCGATACGGCGGTAAATCACATCGATGCGTTTGAGACCGGAGGTGGTGCGGGCATAAACGACATTGTCGTTGACCAGCAGATCGCGCCCTTCGACCAGCTCGACACCCATCTGCCGGGCGAGGAAGGCGTGCTCGAAATAAGCGGAGTTGAAAACACCCGGCGTCAGGATAGCGATCGAGACATCCTCGCGCACCGGCGTCAGGGCGCGCAGCGTGGCCAAGAGCTCGCGCGGATAATGATCGATCGGGCGCACGCCCTGGGCGCGGAAAAGATTGGGGAAGGCCCGGCGCACCACGTCGCGATTGGCGAGCATGTAGGAGACGCCCGACGGCACCCGCAAATTGTCTTCCAGCACGGCGAACTTGCCGTCCTCACAGCGGATCAGATCGCTGCCGCAAACATTGACATAAGCATCATGCGGCACCGGCAGGCCGCGCATCTCGCGGCGGTAATGCTTGGAGCCGTAAATCATCGAGCGCGGAATGATGCCGTCTTTCAGCACCCGCCCGTCGGTGTAGATGTCCTTCAAGAAAAGATTGAGGGCCAGAATGCGCTGCGTCAGACCGGCTTCGATCTTCTCCCATTCCTTGGCGGTGACGATGCGCGGGAAGAGATCGGTCGGAATGATCCGTTCCGTCGCCTGCTTGTCGCTATAGACGGTGAAGGTGATGCCTTGATGCAGGAAGCTGGTCTCGCAGGCTTGCTGGCGGCGCTGCAACTCTTCCGGCGGCAACAGTGTCAGGCGATTGGCCAGGGCCTCGAATTGTGGCCGCACCGAACCGTCGGCGGCAAACATCTCGTCATAGGCCGCTCCCAGCTTATAGGCGGAGAACGGCGGCTGAGCCGCAGGGTTGGAATCGGCAATGGGGTGCGCAGACATGAGGCAAAGTATGCCGTGCTAGGCGTCCCTCCCGTCAATGGGGTGGGTGATGAAAGCCTGGGCGGCGGCTATACGTATTGGCCACAAATTTGAGCAAGCTGGTCAGAAAGTGGACGATCTGAAAAGATTCTTCTTAAGTCCCCGCAGCGGCTCGCTCGACAGCGTCCAACATCGCGTTTTGATTGGGCTTCTCGGCAATGACCACGCAACGGAAGGGTAACGTCGCCAAGGCCTCGGCGGCAGGCCTGCTGATGCAGATCGCGATGAGGTCGCGGCAGGCCTCACTGAGCCCGGCGCGGTCGATGCAATCTTGTAAAGCCAACGCTGAATTGCGCGAAAACACGGCCACGGCATCCAACCCATGATGGGCCAAGGCCTCGCGCGCCAGATCGGGCAGTTTGTGAATGGCGATAATTTCGTAGAGCACTTGTACGGCGACCCGGTAGCCTTTCTCGGCCAGCAAGGTTTTGAGGCGGCCTTCATTGTCGGCGCTGGCGGCGTGCAGCAAGACGCCGCTTTCGGGCCTCACCCAGTCCAACATGGCTTCGGCCAGCGTCGCCGCATCGCCATCGCTGAATTCGATCTTCTCAAAGCCCGCGGCGCGGGCGGCATCTGCACTTTGCGGTCCCACCGCGAAAAGCGGCAGCGCGCGCTCCTTGCTGCGCCGGGCCAGGGCCCGTACCCCATTGGCGGAGGTGGCCAGGATAGCGCTGACCCCTGCCAGCGTCAGCTCCGGACCATCGAAGAAGCGTACCGAAAGCAGCGCGGCGCATAGAGGCTGATGGCCGCGCGCTTGCAGCGCTTCGGCGAAGCGAACCGCATCCTGCTCAGGCCGGGTGATCAAAATGCGCATCGGCTAGCGTCGCGACGCCTTCTCCTCGAGACCAGAGCGGCCTTCACGGGACGCCAGCGTGTGATAGACCTCTTCCGGCTCGATCCCGGCTGCCGCCCACAAGACCAGGAGGTGATAGACGAGATCAGCGGATTCGGTGACGATTTCCGCGCGCTTGCCGGCGGCCGCCGCGATCACCGTCTCGATCGCCTCTTCGCCGAATTTCTTGGCGCAGCGCTCCAGCCCCTCATTCAGCAGCTTGGCGGTGTAAGAGGTGGCGGGATCGGCGCTCTTGCGCGCCGCAATGGTTTCAAACAGCCGTTCGATCGTATGGGTCATAGCAATAGGTGCCTTCAATGCTTATCCGCGCCGCCGATATCGAGGCAGAACTTGTAGCTGCCATCGGCCTGACGGCGCCATGCGGTAACGTAATAGCCCGTCAGCGAGAAACTTGCGCCATCCGCTTTCGGCGCCGTGAAACGCCAACGCCCGCGGGTGAAACCCAGCACCCCATCGGGTGAGAGTTCGGCTTCTTCCGGGCTCCAAACCAGCGTCTGATCTTTGTAAGCGGAATCAGCTTTTTCTTCCGCCGCAAAAAACGCCGCCGCAGCAGTCTTGCCCAAGAGCGGGGCATGATCACTCTGATAAAGCCGGGCATCATCGGTCATATAAGCGAGGAAAGCCGCGTGGTTGCCCTGTTGCGCACTCATCGCCGAAAAAGCTTTGTCGGTCGCCAAGAGCGCATCGCTGGGCGCTGCCAGCGCCGGGACGGCAAAGGCTATAGCGGTAGCAAACACTGTGACGCGCAAACGCTTCCCCCCTCTTCCGCGTTGGCCCAATTGTGGCGGTCGAAGCCCCCAATAAGACCAACTTCCGCCGCAAACTAGACGCAAGAGGCCGCAAAGCGGCCTGAAACCAGCTGTTTACTAGGTTAACGAGGCGTTTATCTCGTGGCAGTGTACCAATGGTGGATTGTCATGGCCAGAAGCAGCGACTCCCCAAAAGCCAAAACTCCCCTCTCCCACGAGCTCTTACACGGTCTGACTCCCGCCGAATTCAACGCCGAAGCCACCGCCTTGGCCGATATGGATGCGTTGACGCCGTCGATGCGCGAACGCCTCAAAGCCCAGTTGGTGGAGCGGCTTAAGACTCCGGTGGACGCGCCCAGCTGGGGTCCTGATTGGGTCCGCCAAGGCGAGCGTGTCGCCGCCAAAAACCAGAATCGGCCAAGCTTTTGGAGCCGCTTGAGGCGCCGCAGCAAGCGGTCAGAAGCCGAGCCTGAAGCGCCGGTGCGCGAACCCGTGCTGGCCAAAGGCGAAGCGGAAGACGCCGCCATCATCGCCCGCAATATGGAAAAGAGCCGTCAGGTCGCGCATTACAAGCCGCTTTATGTAGCGGCCGCGGCGATGGCGCTCGCCATCGTGCTGGTCTCGATGTTCGTCGATTATCACATCATTCGCGAAGTCTGGACGCGGGCCCTGGCCAATGAATTCATGGTGGTGCCGGAAGCCTTGAAGGCCTCGGTGGTGTTCAAGAGTCTGCAAGTGATTTTTGCGGTGCTGATCGTCCATTTCATGCTGAAGATCACCGGCGCCTATGGCCGCAACACCATGATCACAGCCTCATTCGTGATGGCGCTGTTTATGATTGCCGGCCTTGGCTATCTGGTGGCCTACAACAACATGGCGGGCGGCACGGCCACGGCGCGCGAAGCCCATCAAACCACGCAGCCCGGCAACAATGCCATCGATCAGCTCTTCGCCCCCGACAATGGCGGTGTGCAGCAGGCCTCGCTGCTGTCGGTGCCCAAGAGTGACTCCGCGAAGGCCGATGAAGGGTTTTCGCTGGGCCTGCCCAAGCTTTCGGAAACCTCCCTCGCTCATGCCGATTCGTGGTTCTGGCTCGCCTTTGCCAGCGTCATCTTCTTTATCGTCACCACAGTGGCGGCGCTCTACATGCAAAGCTTCGAGAATAATCTGCGCAATGTGCATGTCGCCAAAGATTATCGGCAGCGGCGCAAGGATTTCGCCTTGTTGCATCTGCTCGAACTCGCCGAAGAACGCGACTGAGGCGTCTTACCGGCGCCCGCGGTCTGGCCTAGACTGCGGCAAGTGCTTTGAGGGGTGGCGTCATGCGGGGGGCAATACAGGGGACGATTTTGGCGGCGGTAGCGGCCGTAGGTCTCCTGGGCGGGGCTGCGCTCGCCATGGAAATGAACCGCCAATATGGTGTTGGCGAGGCCAATGCTTTGCGGCCCGAGCGCCTTATCATCGGCCTGGATCTGTCGCGTTCCAATCCCTTGATCGACGATCCAGCCTTTGCCGCGCGAGTGGGCGGTCGCATTGCCAACATCATCGCCCGCCTCGGCTTTGCCTCGGAAGTGCATATCCGCACCTTTGGCAGCTTTGATCCCAGCGCCAATAGTTTTGCTTACGACGTGGTGTTGTCGACGCGGGCGCGCCCTGACTATGTCGCCAGTGAAGTGCAAAAGCTGATTGCAGGCACGCCAAGGCTGGTCAATTCCGGCCGTTGGCGTTCACAACAGAAGACCAACATCTTGGCCTTTCTCGACAATGTCACGCGTGCCTATGGCTGCGGGGCGATGCCGACGACCATCATCTTGGCCAGCGACGGGATCGAGGATTCCGAATATGCCCGGCTGCAGCGCGGCGATGGTTTGCCGCCCCCCGACCAGCGGCTCTATCGCGGCTGTGCCGCGCTGGTGATTTACGGCATTGGCCAAGGCACGGGCAGTCCGATGCTGACCGGGCGCCTGCGCTACCAATGGGAAAATTGGGCGCGGCTGGCCGGTTTCGCCCGCTTCCAAGGCCTGAACGACTGGTAGCAGCCTCTCCGGAATGCGGCAGATAAACACTTGCAAATGCGTGCTCTGCGGGATAGAGTATTCTGTATGCAGTTTAACCTAGGCGCGGAATGACCCTTTCGTCTGAAGAAGCCGCCAAAACCCTGTCGCAAGCGGAAGACGCCCGCAAACGCAGCGCCGAGCTTTATTTTTATCATCGCTCCTCACCCCACCTCATCCTCTGGGGCACCATCTGGGTGATCGGCTATGGCGGCACCGGGCTGTTTCCAGCTTATTCGGGCTATCTCTGGGATGCGCTGGTGCTGATCGGTGTCGCCAGCGGCGTTGTCATCGGCCGTTGCCGGTCCGGGCAGGGAAGCACGGCCGGGCCACGGGCTTGGCGCTTGGCGGCCTTGGCGGCGATCATCATTTTCTTCGTCTCGGCGACATATCGCATCATGCAGCCGCATTACTCGCTGCAATTCTGCGCCTATCCCGCGCTGATCACCGGCAGCGCCTATATGGCAGTCGGGCTGTGGTCGGGGTTGCGCTATGTCGTGGCAGGCGTGGCGGTGGTGGCGCTGACCCTGTTCGGCTTTTATTTCATTGAGCCTCATCTCTACTTTTTCTGGATGGCAGTGGTCGGTGGCGGCTCGATGATCTTGGCCGGACTGTGGTTCCGGACGGTATGACCATGGAACAGCCCGATCCCCTCATCCATCAACCGGTACGCCTCAAGATCATGGCGGCGCTGAAAGCCTTGCCTGCGGGCGAACCGATCGAGTTCGTTCGCCTCAAAGCCATTGTCGGGGCCACCGAGGGTAATCTGGGTGCCCATATTACGACGCTGGAAGAGGCTGGTTATGTCGCAGTGGAGAAGGATTTCGTCGCCAAGCGGCCGCGCACCCGTGTGATGCTCAGCAAACAAGGCCGCCGGGCTTATGACGATTACCTCGACTATCTGCGCGAAATCATCGCCCTGTCGGAATCCTGAAACAGCGCCGTGATGTCCGCAGGGCTCGCACCGCCTTGCCGCAAGGCTTGCAAGGTGACGGCGTGATCGCGCTTGGAGAATTTCTTGCCCGCCGCATCCAGGATCAGTTTGTGATGGGCGTAGGCAGGCTCCGGCAGGCCTAGCAGGGCTTGCAGCAAACGCTGAATGTGTGTCGCCGCGAACAAATCCTTGCCCCGGGTGACCAGCGTGACGCCTTGGAAAGCATCATCGACCACCACGGCCAGATGATAGGCTGAGGGCGTGTCCTTGCGCGCCAAAACCACATCGCCAAAACATAAAGGATCGACGGTGATCCGCCCGGTCTCGCCTTCGCCCTCTTCCACGAAGCTTAAAGGCCCGGCCTGCGCCGCCGCCTTGGTACTGTCGAGGCGCAAAGCGTAGGGCTCGCCCGCGGCGATACGAGCGGCACGCACCTCGACGCTCAGTGCGCGACAGCTGCCGGGATAGAGCGGACCGTCCGGTCCATGCGGGGCACTCCCCGAGCGGGCGATCTCGGCCGCGATCTCGGCGCGGGTGCAAAAACAGGGATAGAGGAGTCCTTGCGCTTTCAGCTGTGCCAGGGCCGCGCCGTAAGCCTCCAGACGCGTCGATTGTCGCAACACCGGCTCTTCCCAGCGCAGTCCGAGCCAAGCCAGGTCAGAAAAAATTGTTGCTTCGTATTCGGCTTTGCAGCGGGCGCTATCGATGTCTTCGATGCGGACAAGAAAACGCGTGCCATGGGTCGCAGCAAAGCGTGCTGCATAAGCATGGCCAAGGTGGAGCGCGCCTGTGGGGCTGGGGGCGAAACGGGTTGTGATCGTCATGGTGGCGTGATCATCATGCGGCGGGATCAGAAATGGAAACAAGATGGCACTGTCAGGACCGCGCGTTTCGCCCAAGAGCGGCAAACCCAATGCGCTGGTGGTGCTTTTGCACGGTTATGGCTCCGATGGCGATGATCTGATCGGCCTCGCCGAGCCTTTGGCGGCATCCCTGCCGCAAGCGGCCTTCGTTGCCCCTAATGCTCCTACGCCCTGCCCCGGCGCCCGTTTCATGTGGTTTCCTATCAGTGAGCTTGATCCGGTGGCCATGCACAAGGGTGTCGTCGGGGCCACGCCGGCACTGCAAAGTTTCATCGCGAGTGAGTTGCAGCGCCTCGGTCTTGGCGCCGACCGCCTCGTCCTAATCGGTTTCAGCCAAGGCACCATGTTGGCACTGCATTTAAGCCTTTTGGGCCTGAAGCCCGCGGCCGTGGTGGGTTTTTCCGGCCTTTTGACAACCGATGGCGCCACCCAAGCGCGGCTGGATTTGCCACCCTATTTGCTCGCCCATGGCACCGCCGATCAGGTCATTCCGCCCGATGCGATGTTCATGACGGCGGGCGCTTTGGGTGAGGCGGGCGCCCGGGTGCAGTGGCATTTGGCGGAGGGGATCGGCCACGGCATCGACGATGGCACCTTGGATTTGGCGGGTCATTTCCTGCAGCTCGCCTTGGACGGGCGGCTGGCGGCGGCTGGACCAGCCTCGACGGTTTGGCGCTGAGCGTCGCGCTTTCGTCACAGCGAATCGCCTACACTAGGGACCGTATTGGCAAGGCTGCGTCTTGTCCCTAAACTGGTTTGGCTATGGTACGGAGGCTGATCTTCGATAAGGTCATGACGTGTTAGCCGCGCGCAGCCCCAACAACTGCCCGGCGCTAGTCCTCAACGCTGACTATCGTCCGTTGAGCTACTTCCCTTTGTCTCTATGGTCCTGGCAAGACACCATCAAAGCGGTGTTCCTGGACCGTGTGAACATCCTGGAAGAATACGACCGCACGGTGCATTCGCCGTCCTTCGAGATGCGGCTGCCCAGCGTGGTGTCGCTCAAATCCTATATCCGCCCCGCCCGCAGCCCCGCCTTCACGCGCTTTAATGTCTTCCTGCGCGACCGTTTTGAATGCCAATATTGCGGCGCCAGCGAAGACCTTACCTTTGATCACGTCATCCCGCGTTCGCGCGGCGGCTTGACCACCTGGGAAAATGTGATCACCGCCTGCGCGCCTTGCAATCTGCTCAAAGGCGGGCGGATGCCCCACAAATGCGGCATGCATCCGCGCCTGCGCCCGCACCGCCCCAGTGTGATCGAATTGCGCAACAACGGACGGCTGTTCCCGCCCAATTATCTGCACGATAGCTGGGCCGACTATTTGTATTGGGATAGCGAGTTGGAGCCGTA
>JARLIR010000218.1 GCA_031291635.1 Rhizomicrobium sp.
AACAATCAGGGCTCGCATCCGCGGGCCTTTTTTGTTGCGACCAAGCCGCGGGAAGGGGGAAACTGTTACAAAAAATTGAAGGCAGCCAAAATACAACCGTGTAAAATGAGCACCGCATCAACGCTGGGGAAGCACTATGCGGTTCATTCCGATTCTGTTGGGCAGCGCTTTGGCCGTGATGGCTTCTGCTGCGGCGCAAGACGACATGACGAACGGCCCTTCACAGGCCTTCGCGCATGTGGATGTTGTACCAGATGCCAATGCTATTCGGCCAAGCTCTAAAGACGCGCCCGTTTTGGAAGCGATCACCACCCGCTATTCAGTGAGGGCGCCCAACGGCGTGGTCCTGGATGCAATACCCGACTTCCATTTTCATGCCCCCAATGGCAATGCCATCGTGCTGCGCCGCGAATTAATCGCCACCAATGGCGCTTTCGCCCAAACCCAAATTGCCAATGCCACGATCAACATCCCCCCTGCCGGTCAGAAAGGCGGGGCTGTGGTCTCCGGTGGCTGGCGTTGCGGCACGGGCATCTATTACGTGACCATGCGGGCGTTCATTCTGGATGCCGACGGCAACCGCAGCAACAGCCTGACCTACACGATCCACTGCAACGGCGGCTGAGCTTAGGCGCGGAACTGGCGGATGGCGGCGTCCAGACCGGCTTCATAGGCCGTGATCAGCTTGTCCCAGGTGCGGTTGGCGTCATCGTCGATGATTTGGCGGCTGGGATCGGCGTCGAACCAAGCGATGGTGCGGTGGATGCCTTCGGCAAAGGGTACGCGGGCGCCGTATTGCGGTACGTAGCTTTTGATCTTGCTGTTGTCGAAGACGACGCTGGCGGATTTGTCGCCGGTGAGGCCACACGCTTCTTCAGGGATGCAGGCGCCGATGAAATCGGCCGGGATGTGGATGACCTGCGCCTCGACGCCCGCGGCCTTGGCGGTGAGATGGGTGATCTGATCCCAAGTCAGGACTTCGTCGCTGGTGATGTGAAAGGCATGGCCGATGGCTTGGGCATGCCCGAGTAGGCCAATGAGGCCCACGGCAAAATCGCTGTTGTGGGTACAGACCCAAAGCGAAGTGCCATCGCCCGGCACGATCAGCTTTTTGCCGCGGCGCAGGCGATCGATGGCGGTGTAAGGCTTTAGCCAGCTATTGATCGCGAGCGGAATCTGAGTGTCGCCATAGGTCAGCGAGGGGCGCACGATGGTGATCGGAAAGCCATCTTCGCGATAGGCCGCGAGCAGCCGCTCCTCGCAAGCGATCTTGTCGCGCGAATACTGCCAATAAGGATTGGCGAGCGGGGTGGATTCGGTGATGCGGTAATGGCTGAGCGGCTTTTGATAGGCGCTGGCCGAACTGATGAAGACATATTGCTCGGTGCGGCCGCGGAAGAGGCGAATGTCGCGCTCGATGTGCTCGGGCGTATAGGCCACAAAATCCACCACCGCGTCGAAATGCTGGTCCATGAGGGCGGCGGTGACAGCCGCTTCATCGGCGATATCAGCAGTTAGCGTGCGGACCGTGGGGGGAAGATCGACGGCATGCTCGCCGCGGCGCAGAACGGTGAGGGCCATGCCACGCTCTGCCGCGAGTGCCGTGCAAGCCGTCGAGATGATGCCTGTGCCACCGATGAAAAGGACATTCATGGCCTCTATTCCCCTAGCACCGGGGTGCGAGCAACGGACGGGCTGATGTCGGGATCGGCTTCGATTTCCTTGATGACTTCGCGCGCCGCTTCGGCCTTTTTCTGCTTGTTCCACATGGCGGCATAAGAGCCGTTCT
>JARLIR010000219.1 GCA_031291635.1 Rhizomicrobium sp.
AACTTCCTGCTTCCCGAAAAGAAGGCTCTGCGCGCCACCAAGGCGAACCGGGAATTCTTCTCCACCCAAAAGGCTCATCTCGAAGCCAACAACCTCGAACGCAAAAAAGACGCCGAGGCCGTTGCCGGCAAGCTGAAAGGCAAGACCTTCGTCCTGCTGCGTCAGGCCGGTGATCGTGGCCAGCTCTATGGCTCCGTCTCCCCGCGCGATATCTCCGATATCGTCACGGCGGGCGGTTTCACCATCTCCCGCACCCAAGTGCCGTTGGACAAGGCGATCAAGTCGATCGGCCTCTTCCCGCTGTTCGTGGTGCTGCACCCGGAAGTCCGCGTCAGCGTGACGATCAACGTCGCCCGCTCCGAGGAAGAAGCCGAACGTCAAGCCCGTGGCGAAGACGTCCTGGCCGAGAAGACCGACGCTGAAGAAGCCAAGGTTGCGGCCGAGGAGCTCTTCGAAGAAGGCGCCGGCCTCAACGACGACGAAAAAGAAGAAACCGAGGAGTAATCCTCAGGCCCTTCGAACCGATCAAGGCCCGGAGCAATCCGGGCCTTTTTTGTTGGTGGGCGTGATAAGTTATTCGCCTTTTAATGCATCGCGTTTTTTGATCGCATCGTTGACGATCTCTTTAAGGACATCTTCGGCGGAGTGTCCAAAACGCCTGACCACTTCATCCAAAGCGGCGCTGGCTTCTTCCTTCCGGTTTAGGTTTCTAAGTACCACGCCCTTATTGTACAGTGCCCTCGCTACCTGCTCGCGCAACACGAACTCAGGCTCCGCCGCAAATCGCGCGACAACAGCGTCGTAAACCACTATAGCTTCCTCATCGCGGTTCAGCCTTCCAAGTGCCACCCCTTGGTTAAAGAGGGTTCTCGCCACGGCCTCACGCAGGGCTATATCTGAAGCATCCGCAAACCGCTCCAGAACGACATTGTGGACCGTGAGCGCCTCCTCGTCGCGGTTCAGGACACCGAGCACCACGCCCTTGTTAACGAGCGCTCTTGCAACGGCCTCGCGCAGGACGACCTCTGACGCTTCCAAATTCCGTGCGATAATGACGTCGTAGACCGCGATTTCTTCCTCGCTGCGATTAAGATTTCCTAGTGTCACTCCTTTGTTGAGGAGTGCCTTTGCTACCTGCTCGCGGAAGGCCAGCTCGGGTGCATCCCCAAATCTCGTTACAACGTCATCGTAAACTGCAATCTCTTCGTCGCTACGCATTAGGATTCCAAGTGTAATCCCTTTGTTGACAAGCGCTTCGGCGACCTGCACGCGCAGGTCTAGTTCCGACGCCTGCTCAAAACGCCTCACTAGGTCATCGTAAATCGTGATCTCCTCGGTATACCGTCCCGCTTCGCCCAGCATGACGGCCCGATTGTGGAGATACGACGCTGAGTCAACTGGAGTTTCGGCGGAAGCATCAGCTGCCTGCTGAAAATAGAATGCAGCGCGTTCAAAGGCGCGCTCGGCATATGCCGCAAACGCACGGGCGCCCCAGTCATTGGCCGTATAGTCCTTTTCGGGTTTTG
The DNA here is from genome assembly GCA_031291635.1 of Rhizomicrobium sp. GTDB lineage: Bacteria > Pseudomonadota > Alphaproteobacteria > Micropepsales > Micropepsaceae > Rhizomicrobium. Next base: position 1,527 of record JARLIR010000219.1, read on the forward strand.
CCCTCAGCTCATCCTCAACCTGCTTCATGGTTTTCTGGTCACTGGTCGAAGGCTCAGTAGCAACACGAGTGCCTGTAGGTGACTTGTCGGCATTCATTTGGTCTTTAAAGCGCTTCATTACTTCTTCAACTTCAAAAACATGCCCGCCAATGCTTTCCTTTGCGCCCTGTGCAATTTGCGCCACTTCTTTTCGGGTTGCTTCACATTGATCGAGCACAGTCTGTCTTAGTTGGCGCATGCTTTCCGCATTTTTCCGCTCTTCGCCCTCCAGTCCTTCAATGCGCTTTTGGAGTTGTGCCGCGTGCTCGTCCATCCAGGCTTCGGCGGCTACTTTGGCCTTTGGCCCGACCGTCAAGTATGCGGCCAAACCAACCCCAATACCGAGGAGTGGGAGGCACAGGCCAACTAACGATGCGTAAAAAGTAAAATCCGCGAAACGCGCCTTTAGGTCTTCAACTCGCGCGTTGACCTCGTGCTGCTGGGCTTCGATGCGGACCATGTCTTTTGAGGCTTGGGGCGCCAACGGCGCATTGGCTCGCAAATCGGCGACATCGCGCTCGAGCAGCGCGGCCCGCGTTTCCATGGTCGGCTGCGCGCTACCTTGCGCGGCTGCGATAGCCGGTGTTGAGGCGCACACTGCCGCAAAAATCAAACATGCGGTCCAAGCCAGACAGAAAATCCGGCGCGCGTTTTCCCAGCCCATAGTGCCCTACCCCAGCGAAACAGCGCTAAGTGTAGGCGATCACCAACCAACCGCCAGGGTTGCTTTAGGATAAGTTGTGGAGCGATTATCCGCACGTTGCCGGATTGGTCGGCCTTTCGCCTGTACCGCCGGGACTGAGCGTTTTCACCAAGATCCGCTTGGGAGAAACAGCATGATTAAGGACGACACCGAATATCGCGAGGCGGTGGCGCGAGTTCATGAGGACCGAAATCGCTTAGCCGAGCATCGCCTTCGTCTGGCCGAGACCAGCCTTTCACCAGATGAAATCAAACGCGTGATCGACCCGATTGAATCCTTTCATTTGCAGTTACGTGAGGAAGTCGAACTCTATGAGCGTCTGAAACGCGGTGAGCTTGTGGCTGGGCAAGAAAAATCCTGAAAGCATTGGGTGCAAATCCGACAGCACTATCTTGCCGACCCGACCTGGGTTCCCTTCCCCTCACCGCCCTAGCGCTACGCGCCATGACGGCTCGGCCGGGAACGACAGAGCGTGTCAGCCCCGTTCCAACACCGCGACATGCACATCCGTGCGCCAGGCAAAGCCCAGCGATTGATAGAGCGCAATCGCGGCGTGGTTTTCTTTCCAGGAATGCAGGAACGGCGTTTGTCCGCGAGCGAAAATCTGCTCCGCCACCGCCGCTGACAGTTTTCGCGCATAGCCGCGGCCGCGAAAATCGGGATGGGTGCAGACGGCACTGACTTCTTGATAGCCGGGCGCAGTCATGCGCTCGCCCGCCATCGCCACCAGCCTTCCGCCAATTTTGATGCCGAGGAAGCGCCCCATCCGATGGGTGCGCGGCAGAAACGGCCCCGGTTCGGTCAGCGTCGCCAAGGCCAGCATGTCCGCAGCATCAGCCTCACCCAGTTCCGTAACGCCATCCCTTTCGCAGGCCGTGATCGGGCGCGCCGCCACCAACTGCACCCCTGGGGCGGTCGTGCTCGCCACCAGCCCGGGCGGAATGGTGATTTTCGCCACCTGCATGACATAAACATGCTCGCCCGGCCCAACGAGAGCGGCCAGGGCCTGCAGCGCCTCCGGGCTATCATCGCGCGAAGTGGCAAAGAGATTGACGTCTGGCTGAAAGCGCTTGGCCAGAGGCCCACCGAGGGAG
>JARLIR010000220.1 GCA_031291635.1 Rhizomicrobium sp.
CCATGGTTGCTCCAAGCGGCTTGCAGGCTCTTGCCCGGATAGGTCCCCATATTGAGCTGGAACCACAGCCCGGTTTTGCGCTTGTCGAGGTCGGCGGCTTTGGCCACCCACACTTCGTTGCTCACCGTGCAGCGGATGGCAAAGATGCCTTGCCGTGGCTTCTGCTCTTTGGCGGCGCGGGTCAGTTCTTTCTTGCGCGCGTTATCCATAGGCGATCCCCTCCGACAGCGCCCATAAGCGGGCTGCATCGCGATCGCTCCTGGCGGCCTTGGTCGGCGCGACGCAGCGGCGTTTGTACCAGTAGGTACCAGATTTTCCCAATGCGGCCTCGGTCGAGGCGAGATAGATGATGGTTTGGGCGCCCTTTTGCGGTGAGATCGCCCAGATCCTCTTCAGGATCGAAAACAGCGAGCCCATGAAGCCGTCATTGTTGTCGGCAAAGCGCGTCGCCACGAAACCCGGATGCAGACAATAGGCAGCAACGCCTGTGCCTTCCAGTCGCATAGCCAATTGGCGCGTGAACAAAATGTTCATCAGCTTGGTGGTGCCGTAAGTGCGAAAACCGTTGTAGCGCTTTTCCGATTGCAGATCGTCGAGGTCGAGCCGCGCCATCTTGTGGGCGTCCGACGCGGTCGAGACGATGCGGGCGCCGGGCGTTGCCTTCAGGCGCTCGAGCAGACCATTGGTGATGACGAAATAAGCCATGTGGTTGAGCGCGAAGCTGCACTCCAGCTCGTCCACCGTGGTCTCGCGCTCTTCGAAATAGGCGCCGGCGTTGTTGATCAGAACGTCGATGCGAGGTTCCGCTTCCGCAATCTTCGCCGCCACCCGCTTCATCTCATAAAGCGAGAACAGATCGGCGATATGCACCGCGTGAGTCACGGCCGGATTGGCGGCGGCGAGCTTTTGCAGCGTCGAAGCGGCGCGCGCGTCATCGCGTGCCACCAGCACAATCCGCGCCCCCATCCCCGCCAAAGACACCGCTGCGACTTCGCCGATACCAGAGGTACCGCCGGTGATGACGACCGTCTTGCCGGTCATGGAATGAGGCATTTTCGGCTCCTATGGCAGCGTCGTCGCCCAACAGAGGCGGCCACTCGAAACCTTGATATAGGTAGCAAACGCGAAATTGCGAACGACGCACCGGCCCTTTTTGGACCAGTGCGTCCGCAACAAGTCTTAGCCGACGATGTCGAGGCCAGCGAAGAAGAAGGCGATTTCGTTGGCAGCCGTATCAGTGGCGTCCGAACCATGAACCGAATTGGCTTCGATGGATTCAGCGAAATCCTTGCGGATGGTGCCGTCCGCGGCATTGGCCGGGTTGGTGGCGCCCATCACTTCACGGTTCTTGGCGACAGCGTTCTCGCCTTCCAGAACCTGCACAACGACCGGGCCCGAGGTCATGAAGGCGACCAGGCTGGCGTAAAAGGGGCGCTCGGCATGGACGGCGTAAAACGCCTTGGCCTGGGCGTCGGAGAGCTGGATGCGGCGGGACGCCACAACGCGCAAACCGGCCTTTTCGAAGCGGTCGACGATCGCGCCCGTCAGGTTTCTGCGGGTTGCGTCCGGCTTAATGATGGAAAGCGTGCGTTCGACGGCCATGATCTGCTCCATATGAAGAAATTCGAGGGGCTTATACCTGCGGCCTTTGCGGGGGCGCAAGGCGTGCTAAAAGCCCCCCATGCTAGTCATCGACAATGTGACGGTCCGCATCGCGGGCCGCGTGATCCTGAATGGGGCCACCGCCACCCTTCCCGCCGGACGCCGTGTAGGCCTTGTTGGCCGCAATGGCGCGGGCAAATCCACGCTTTTGAACGTTATTCAGGGCTTTTTGCACCCTGATGACGGCGAAACCAGCCTGCCCAAGGATTGGCGCATGGGGGCTTTGGCCCAGGAAGCGCCCTCTGGCCCGGCCTCGCTGCTGGACACGGTTTTGGCGGCTGATAAGGAGCGCAAAGCCCTGCTCGACCAGGCCGAGCATGAAAAAGATCCGCACGCTATCGCTGATATCCATGGCCGCCTGCACACCATTGACGCTTATTCCGCCCCGGCTCGCGCTGCCGAGATCCTGGCCGGCCTGGGCTTTTCCGCCGAGGACCAGCTGCGTCCCTGCTCGGAATTCTCCGGTGGCTGGCGCATGCGTGTCGCCCTCGCCGCTCTTCTCTTTGCCGCCCCTGACCTTCTCCTCCTCGATGAGCCAACCAACTATCTCGATTTGGAAGGCGTCTTGTGGCTGGAGGAATTCCTGCGGCGTTATCGCGGCACCGTCCTCCTCGTCAGCCATGACCGCGATCTGCTCAACACCGCCGCCGAATTCATCCTGCATCTCGAGCACGGCAAGCTGACGCTTTACACTGGTGGTTACGACAGCTTCCAAGAGATCCGCGCCATGCGCCGCGCGCTGGATGCCGCCTCGGCTAAGAAGGTGGAGCTGCAGCGCAAGCATCTGCAAAGCTTCGTCGACCGCTTCCGCGCCAAGGCCAGCAAAGCCACCCAAGCGCAAAGCCGCATCAAGATGCTGCAACGGCTGGCGACCGTCGATGTGCCGGTCGACGAGCATGTGACGCCGATCCGCATCCCGCACGCCACCGAAGCGGCGCCGCCACTGATCACCTTGGAGAAAGCCTCGGTCGGTTATGTCGAAGGCAAACCGATCCTCTCCGACATTTCCCTGCGCTTTGACCCCGATGATCGCATCGCCTTGCTCGGCAAGAACGGCAATGGCAAATCGACTCTGGCCAAGCTGCTGGCGGGCCGCCTAAACGTGATGGGCGGCGAGATGGTGAACGCCAAGAAATTGGTGCCGGGCTATTTCGCGCAGCATCAACTGGATGAATTGAACGGCGAGTTGACGCCAATCGAAACCCTTAGCCATTTGCGCCGTACACTGACGGAACAGCAAGTGCGCACCCAGCTGGGCGGCTTTGGCTTTTCCGCCGACAAGGCTCGCACCCGCGTTTCAAGCCTGTCGGGCGGCGAACGGGCGCGGCTGATGCTGGCGCTCGTCACCCTCGACAAGCCCAATTTGCTCATACTCGACGAACCGACCAACCATCTGGACATCGATGCCCGCGGTGAACTGCTCAAGGCGCTCAACGACTTCAACGGCGCCGTGGTGCTGGTCAGCCATGACCGGCGCTTGCTCGAGGCCACCGCCGACCGTTTGCTACTGGTGGCCAACGGCAAGGTGACGCCGTTTGAAGGTGATCTGGACGATTACCGCAAATTCCTGCTGACGCCCGATGCGCCGCTGCCGGTCTCGACCACGGTGGTGATGGAAGCGCCCAAGCTCACCAAGGAAGAGCTGCGCCGTGACGCCGCCGAACGCCGCCGCCGCTACAAGCCGCTGAAGGACAAGGTCGACGCCGCCGAACATCAGATCGCCGATTTCACCAAAGAAATCGCCAAGCTCGATGCCTCGCTGGCCGATCCGCTGCTGTTCACCAAAGACCCCAAGAAGGGCCAAGCCGTTTCCAAAAAACGCGCCGACGCCGCCAAGAAGCTCGAAGCCGCTGAAGAACGCTGGCTGGCGCTGAACGAGGAATACGAAAAGGCGATGACGGAGGCGTAGGGGCCGTCTCGCTTTGCGCCCCGCTGCTTCGCTGGGGGATGTGCCTGTCGGCGCCCCCAAGCGCATTTTCTGCCAAATCAATTCGTTCTAAAACGTTATAAACCTCTGTAATGAAAACATAATAGGCGTCTTAAGCCGGCACACAAAAGGCGCCAGAAGCGGCGCCAGTGCGTTGTTCTAACGGCGCAGGCTAGCCGGGGGGGGCAAGCGTCCAAACTTGCATTCGAATACCGCTTTTGGGCGATATCTGTTTGAAACCAAACACTTTTCGCGAGATGGCGGGCGCTATATGCAAATACCTCTCACGTGCACGGGCACGAGCCAACCTTTACGTTCACGCTGTCAAAGAGCCAGCCTAAGATGTGGGAACGCGGTAGGCGAATTTAAAGAGGCGGGGAAAAATATCGCTGGTAGGAGCTGCCAAAGGGGCTGCTGTGAAAGCTTTGGCCCGAAAGCGGACAGAAGCCCGTCGGCAGCCTCTCGCCAACTGCGGCACTCCCGGTTGACACAGCCAAGCCTTATTCTCGGCGCAATCTCCCATCGGTACGCGATGCGTGTGGGGGCGCCAATGAAACAACGGATCAATTCACTTGTTACTTTGGGCTTTCTAGTGGCTCTCGCCGGATCGGCGACGGCTAACGATGCGCAGTATGGCCAAGGAAAGACGCTTCCTGTCGGCGAAACGGTGCAAGCTGCCAACTTTGGCAACGAGATTACGTCATCAACCCGGATGCCTATGTACGATGCCTTCAGGAGGTTCTGCCTCACCACCGGTGCGCAAGCTGAAGCGATTGAGAAGGCAGTGATAATTTCCGGCATTCAGTTTCACAAACGTGGTCCAGCAGCTACGGTAGACCCAATGCCAATGGATACCACCGCCTGGGATATGGATTTCGAAGGGCATCAACTGACGATCAATGCAGGACACACAACAGAACCTCATGGTTCTGCTATGGTTCAAAAGAGCAACACCTGTACCATCAATAGCTGGCACAGTAATGAAGAAGCCAGCGTCACAGCGTTGCACAAATGGGCGGGAATTTCTCCGTCTGCAGATCAGCGGCGACGCGGACTGACTCTCTATGCCTTTGAAGTGCGCGGAACGATCATCGTCGCGCTAGAAGATGATGACGCTGGAAGGTTGGCAAAGGCGCAGGGAAGAACTTGGCATCTTATGATCCAACAAAGTGCCAGTGGCGCCGCTGTAATGCTGACGCACAATTCTCTACCATTCCCTCGGCCTTGAATGTGGCAACTAAAATTGAGGCCGTGCCGAAGGCAAGTTCTGGCGCCTTCCAGCCAAAATGCCAATGTCCGGAAGCGGCGCGGGAGCGGACCTAGCCCCTTCGGCGACCTTGCGTAGAGTCGAGGTGTGACGCGGTGGCGTTAGGTCGAACCTATCTGTTTTCCGCCCCTTTCGTCTGGCGGTGCCTCACGAGTTCGACCGTGACTTCCGTTTCCACACCCCGCTCATCGAACCGGACAGGCAGATCTCC
>JARLIR010000006.1 GCA_031291635.1 Rhizomicrobium sp.
ATACACTGGTAGGTGTTATTCCCCGCGATATTCAGGATAAGCTGGCGCCCGAAGAACTGATGGCGCTGATCCTTTCTAGCTCGGAAATTGTCAGACCAATCTGAAGGCCAAAAGAGCTTGCTGGATGTCCGTTCCTGGCGCGTTTGAGACCAAAGGCTTAGGGCGAGAAACTGGTCAGGACCGGACATTCATCCAATGGGGAAAACGCGCCAGCGCTCGGCCCCATAAGTGATGTAGAACTCCCTCAACCCGTCGGGATAGACAGGACGAAACGTCCAGTCCTTCCGTTGTGCATCTTTATATACTGCCACACCAATGCGCATTCCGTTCGGCAGTTGATCGTGCATGGCGATCAATTTGTGTACGACCACGTCCACTTGGGCATCATCGGCGTAAATGAAGACGTTAAACGTGCCGCCGCCGATGTCGTTTCCATCTACAATATAAAGGCCGCTGCTTTCGTTCTCCAGCCGATTCTCGGCATCGAATAAATGAGCAACTGATGGGCCATCATTTCCACCATTAAGCCACTGAACGACAATTTGAGTCTTGTGCGAAAGTCTGGCTTTTGCGGTGGGGCGCCGCGTCCACACGCGCTCAGCCCGAGAGCGGTCATCAATGCGACCAGCGCTATAATACGTCGCCGACAAAAGCCCATTACGCCGTTCATTGATATGTCTCTGGCAGCCCCAGGGGCACACCATATCAGTCAACAGCAACGTCCTGAAATGGCGCAACGCCGACTTCAGTTTCATATCGGGAATGTCCGCATCTGGCGGCAAAGCGGCCACGATCTTAGATTGGCCCTTCATCGTCAAAGTCGCAACTGAGCCCTCTCACGCCGCACTCGGCAGCGGTTTGGCGCGGTCGATGCGGGCGCGTTCATCGGGGGTATTCATGACCGCCCAGAGATCGCTACGCCGCTGCACGTTCAGCCAGAAATCGGCGCTATTGCCGAAGACGCGCGCCAGGATGAGTGCCGTCGCTGCCGTGACACTGCGCCGGTCGTTGCAGAGCTCATTCACATGCTTGCGCGGCACGCCCATCGCTTCGGCCAAGGCTGCTTGCGTCAGGGCGAGAGGCTGCATGAATTCCTCATTGAGAATTTCGCCGATGGTCGCGGGTTTGCGCTTGGTCATCAGCATGTCGTCACCTCATCGATAGCTGTGGTCATCGAGATAAAGCCCGGAGGCTTCGCCCCTGGCGCCGTCCCAGCGGAAGATGAGCCGCCATTGCTTGTTGATGCGGATCGCATGGAAA
>JARLIR010000221.1 GCA_031291635.1 Rhizomicrobium sp.
CTTCGCTATCCACCGTGACAACAAGGTTCTCGCCATCCTTGCGCAAACTGGCGCCCAACGTTGTGACATAAACGGTGTTGAGCAGCCTTTTCATGACATCTCTTCAGATAGCATGAGGTTGACCATATGGCGGCGCCATTGACTGACAGGTTGTGCCATTGCCCGCGGACGACATAACTCGACCAGCGAACAAGCGCGGCAACGTTCGGCACGCCAGATTGGTGGTGGCGTGGTGGCGGACGAGAATACTTCGCGCAAACGGCCAATCGTTTCTTCAGTTATGGCCCGCAATTCAACATCAAGTGGAACAGCGACCCGGCGTTTGGTCTCAGCATAATACAGCGCACCTTCCGGCACTAGACAATCAAACATTTCCTCAAGGCAAAGGGCTTGGGCGCAAAGCTGCACTTCGTCAGCGCGATGAAGCTTTGGCTTGCCGCGTTTGAACTCGACGGGAAAAGGCCGTTCGCCCTCAGAAGTCTTTCGAAATTCGACCAGATCCGCCACGCCGCCAATGCCCAATCGCCGAGAGGCCAGCACCAACGCCGTGACGCGGCGCACACCGCGCGTCCGCAAATTGGCCGGCAGGTTCGCTGTCGCGTGAACAATCTGGCCCTCCGCCGTGAAGCGGTTTTCGGCCCACACACGTTCGAGGTGGATGAGTGCAGCTTGACGCAGACAATATACGGCATGCTGAAGCGCCGAGAGCGGGATCGGATCACTATCCCGCTCATCTACGATTGCCTCGGTCGCTGCCATGACAGGCTACAATCGCTCGTCTATTTCAACACCACCCGGCAGGCCCTCACGGTCAATTTTGACCATATAGTCTGTGAATTTGCGCGCTGGTGGGGCGTTATCGATGCCTGGGTCATCCACCGCGCGAAAATTCCCGTCGATATTGCGGCCAACAGTAATGCGGTCAAAGAGCGTGTGAGATGGCGCGTTGCCCAGCGCGTTTTCATGCCTAAAGATGACCAGCTTGCGCACCGCCATCTCGCCCCGGGCCGCCGAATGATCATGCTCGAACATGTTCGTGATCGCTTCAAACAAGAGGTCGAGATCGCCACCGGAAAACCCGGTGCGCTCCGCCAGCTTCGCCGAAACAAAGCCGTGTGCGCGATAAAGCCCATAAGGCACGATATGTTTGCGCCCCATGGTGCGGTTTTCCTTGCGCTCATCCCCCTCCGAACCCGTTTGCCGCTCGGTCTTTTCCTTTTCACTCGTCGCGGCCATGCGGGTGATGGCAATTTCCAGCGGCACAATCGGCTCTATGGACTGGGCAAATGAAAACTGCACCGGCCCGCGCACTTGGCCACAATTGATGCCCGTGCTCATCACAGCACCAAAGGTGCGGACATCAAAGAAGTTCTGGCACATGAAATCACGCAAGCGAATGGCTTCGGCGTCGTCCTTTGGGTTCAGTTTGGCCTCTTTATCGACTTTCGCATCGTTGGGGCGCTCTGCCTTATAGGCTTGCCGGTGCTTGTCGTTCAGAATCGAACCTTCCTGAACGTAGATGGCAAACCCGGGCTCGCTCGACTTGGCCAGTTCCACATAATTGCGGATCTTGCGCTTAAGGCTGACATCAGTGACAAGCCCGTGATTGGTCTCCGGGTCCAAACGGGGCATATTTCCGGCGTCAGGGTCGCCGTTGGGATTTCCATTGGAGACATCGAACAGCAGCACGAAGTCAAAACGGTTGGTCAAAGCTTTCATGGCGTGTGTTCCTCTGCAGGAGCCGAAGCGTCCTTCCGGCTTTTGAAGTATTCGCTGCGCTGGTGGTAATAGCCGAGGCCGAACAGCGCCTGGTCGGCAGACGATAGCGCGGCGGGAAAGGGATCCTCCCCCGGCGCCATCACGTCCATAATCGCGGCGATATCCTTTTCGAGATTCACGCGGCGCCCCGGACTGGTCTTCCCCACCTTGGCAAGATGATTGGCAGAGCCTTTGTCGAGCAGGCAAAAGACTTTGCGCGGTTGGGCCGAAGCGGCCCCATAGAATTTATCTTTGATCGTCGCGTTAACATCCCGTCCCAAAGCAGCGGTTTGAACCTGCTCATACACCGCGAAAAGACGACCTAGCAGATAGCCCTTTTCCCTGTTCTCGAGGTCTAATGCCACGGGCGTGTTCTCCTTCTTCATGTTCCGCACCAGCACCGCTTTGAGCATGGCGATGCGATAGGCGTTGACGTCACGATCGGCGCGCAGGCGCATCAGCACTGCCGACAAGAGCGTCGCCGGATAGGGCGTTCCGGACAGAATGCCGCGCAGCCATTCACCGGCCAGATTGGGCGGGATGTTTTCGCGCTTTCCCAGCACAGCCAACTCGATCAGATACCTCCAAAGCGGCACCTGGGCCTTATAGGGCGGCGGAGTGATCGCCATGTCCCGCAGATAGCGCTGGTAGTTGGTGGTGATCTCACCAAAGTTGCTTTCGAACCAGAACCGCACCGATAGCCGCGCGGCGTTTGGGGCGAGGCCCAGTACATAAAAGCGCACGCCTTCGGCCAAATCCGGCGCAAAACTTTTCAGCGGCAAGCCCTGACGAAGTTTGTGGAGAATTGAGCTAATTTTCTCAGCAGCGACCGCATCATCTTCCGCTGGGTTAACGAAGGCGGCAAATATATTTTCGGCTGTATCGGCCCGTGCCGCATCGCTGGCCTCCGCCCAAAATACTGTCGAGGTATCGCCGATTTGAAGGCGGTTGCGGCTTCCGGTTTCCAAGAATTTGTTGAGCACCGTGGTGTAAGCGAAGGCGGCGGCTTCCGAGACCGGGGCATTATCGCCTTGGCTGTGACCGTAAGATTCAAAGGCATCTATATTAAAGGACACGATCGAGGCACCAGAAGACTGCGCGCCCCAAACACCTTTAATCGCTGGGTGCAATCGGGCGATGGGGCCGCGGATCCCAGTTATAAGACAGACGGCTTGGCCCTTTTTGTCTTCAGCGGCCAACTGCGCCCACAAAGACCGGGCAGCGGCACGATCATGGATGTAGCGCCCACTGAGACGTTCGCTTTCAAGAGCGAAGACGACGTTCTGATCCTTCATCTCCTCCGGCCAACCGAGGGAGGCGAAGTCAGTAGCATTCCAGCATTCCACAAAGCGGCGAAGCGCCAACAGTCCTGCATCGGTCGAATTTTGCAGGACATTGAGATGCTTCTTTCGAAAAGCATCAAAGCGGATCACAGGGTCTTTGCTGTCCGAAGCGGTCACTCCTATGGCAAATGCCGTATTGTCCCATAAGAAGAATGGACGTGGTGTAACACCAGGCCGCTTAAAGGAAGCGGGCACTGGCATAAGTCGCGACTTTTTCTCTCTGCCGCTTACTTCCCGCAAATCCGCTGGGATACCAGCCGGCGTCCCATCCTCATTCAACGAAATGACAAAACCGATCTTCTCCGTCGAATATCCAAACGGCGGCACCTCGCCGCGCTCGGCCATGCGATCGTAGGCACCGACCAGGGCGGCCAGCGCGCTCATCGCCGAATCTCCGGTGAGGCGGGATGGGGCACTTTCATAACGCCGTCCACCAAACTTGCGCGGAAGAACAACGACGCGCGATCCCGTGCGTGGTTGATATCAAACAACATGAAGCCCAAGTCCCGAGGGCTGCCGAAACCAAGTTCGGCACTGCGGTCCTCGGGCTCGGGCAGCGGCCCCTCAGGGGACAGCAATTCGAAACGCGCTGGGAATTCTCGCGTGCCAAGACAGGGCTGGTGGAAGCATTGGCCGCGAGCGGCGCGGCGATTGAAAATGTCGAGGTGCTTGCCATCGGTATCGCCGTCATCGGCCCTGGCGGTGCGCTCAAAATGTGCTTCGATGACATAAGTGACATCGGCCAGAAGGGTGGTGGCGCGCTGCTGGCGATTTTTATCTTTGTCGATAACAAGCGTCAGGCCATCAAGATCGCCTCGCTTCATTGCCGATTTTATCTTCGCCACCGGTGCCTTGTGGCCAACCTCGTTGCGACGGACGGTGTGAAAGCGGATCGGCTTCAGAACATGAACGGCATCAACCACCCAGAGGATAGCGGGCTTCCAATGGATCGCTTCCAGGATTCCGCGCGCGGCAGAGGGTGTCATCACGTCATAAGAGACGCGCTCAACTTTCATCTCCGGGCGCGTAAAACAGGCGTGCGCACCGGAAACCAACAGCCGAATGCCGTAGGACACTTGTCGTCCCCCCAAAAACACCAAATTCGACCTTAAGGCGATTCCCTCAACTACCTACGCCTTGAAGTACATAATTCTCATAATATCCACATCTCCTGTCCCAAATACTCTGCGTCTTCCCAAAGGAGCCCCGTGTCCTTCCCGTAGAGGCTATCTGTGACGAGAATGGCAAACTGATCACCGAACCGGTCACGCTGCGCGTAAACAACATGACCAGCGTCGATCAATTTTTGGCGCGCCTTGGGCGGCACCTGCACGATATAGCGCTGTAGATCCCGGGCGATGCCGCCCGGCGGAATGCCGGGTACAGCCAGCCGATCCAAAGCCGCCCGCGCCTCGGCCTCGAATGGCACAATCACCGGCACCAGCCCGGTTTCGATCATGCGAAATGCTTCCGCCGCCGTGCGGTATTTGAAATCCATCCCGCCCTGAGCAAGCATGAACATGTCGAGGATACCATGTTTATCCAGCGCCGGTCCCTTCGACCAATAGACCTCCTCGAAATAGGCCCGGATCGCATCGGGTGATTGCCAATCGGGATATTTGTCAGCCATCCGACCGAAGGCAGCGGCCATCTGGGCTACCTCTGCCGGAGGCGGACTATCCGGGGAAGAAAACACTGTAACAATGCTGTCATTCCGCGCCCGCTTGCCTTCGCGGTTGCAACGACCGGCTGCCTGCGTGATCTGGTCGAGCCCAGCTTCCGCGCGGAACACGCGAGGAAAATCGAGATCGACACCGGCTTCGACCAACGAGGTGGCGATGACCCGGCACGGTTGGTTATCGACCAGACGCTTGCGGATTTCTGTCAGAATGCGGCTACGGTGGGCCGCATATTGCCTGGTGGTGAGATGGATGGCTCCAGAATACTCCGCCTCGACGGCCTGCCGGAAGAGGCACAACGCATGCGCGCGGCTGTTAACGATGGTCAGACATTGTTCGACCTCCCCCATCGCGGCAATCAGTGCCTCATCGGCCATGGCACCGGCGCGGCGGATCGTAACGCGACGGAGTTGTGCCGCAAGCAATTCAGGGTCGGGCGCCAATTCGCGCGCGGGATCGAGGTTCAGATCGTTCGCAAACGGCGGTGCGCCAAGCGTCGGTTGCGTTGCCGTGCATAGTACAATCGAGACACCGTAATTGCGGGCCAACTCGCCCAACACAGCTACGACCGGGCTGAATAAGGCAAGCGGAAGTGCCTGCGCCTCGTCGAGTATGATCACACTATGGGCGATATTATGCAGCTTGCGACAACGCGATGAACGGTTGGCAAACAGACTCTCGAACAACTGCACATTGGTGGTAACGACAATCGGTGCCGCCCAATCCTCCATCGCCAGGCGGAGCTTATCCCGAGCTTCGCGCATATCCGTGTTGCTGTCCTCGATCGCCGAATGATGCTCCAAAACAACGTCATTGCCGAGCACCTCACGGAAGATCGAAGCGGTTTGCTCGATGATCGAGGTGAAGGGAATGGCGTATATGACTCGGGCAAGCTTGTGCCGTTTGGCATGATCGAGCGCGAAAGCGAGGGAGGCGAGTGTCTTGCCGCCTCCCGTGGGGACGGTGAGTGTAAATATTCCCGGCGGCAGCTCCGCTTTGGCGCGCACATGGGCGAGGATATCCCGGCGTACCTGATTGATAGGCCGACCAGGATCAAGCCTCTGCCTGTCGGCCATGTAAGTGTCGAAGCGATCTACCAACGCTCCGATAATATCTCCTAGACGCGGCCAACTGCGATCAATGGGGCGCCCTTCAGCCTTGGCGCAGAAAGCCTCGGTATCGCGGAAATCGGCATCAACGAGGCATGAAAACAGCATCCGGCCCAGGAAAGCGATCTGAAAGCCGCCACGCTTTTGATTTGGCGTTATTGCCGGCAGAGCTATCTTGCCTTCCGGCAAGGCGATCTCATCGCGCCATACCGGGTCGACCGGTTCCAGTTCTAGCGCGGTCTCAAGACGGTCGGCCAATGACGCGATGCCCGTTCCGTCCGGTAGGCCCGTATGATGACCAGCGATGACATAAGCCACCAAATCCGTCATCGATCCATAACGCGCGCGCAGTGTCGGACTGCAGACTTCCGCCGCGCCTGCAGTAGCGTGATCAACTCGCGGCCCGCCTGCCAACCGCGCTTGAAAGCCAGCCGTGTATTTTCCGAGATCGTGCAGCAGCCCCGCGAGGTAAGCGGCACGCTCTATCCCAATTTTGGTGCCGAACTGCTCGGCGAGCCTGGCCACTCCCAAGAGATGGTCCGCTAACGGCTGCCAATCGCGCCGCGAGGGGTCAGAAGTTGAATGGGCATAATACATGCGGTGAGACTCGTGCTCGCACACGCTCTAATAGAGCGCTAGCATGGGCGCAAAATCAAACCGTGCTCCTTGCTGTCTGCAGATTATCGTCGCCCGATCGGTGTGCTCCCCCCGGGACTTTGTATTTTTGGTTATTGCCAATGTTTGGACTGTTGGCACGAAGTGTGATGGTGAACTCCTACTTCTTCTCGCGTGTCGCGCCGGGTGGAAGCTTATTCAATAGGTGAGCTACCGACGTAGGCGACCAGTTTATCTTGCCAGCTGGTGTCTTCAGCTTCATGAGCTCAAGCTGTCCGCCTATAGCACGCAGCGACATGCCCGGGTTGGCGAGGGCAATGCCCTGCACCAAAACGGCCAGCTCATCGCTGCGCCGGCGACGCGGCAGTGCCGACCGGCCCATAAGTGCCCGATCCACTAAGCCTTCCGCCACGAGCCGACGGACACTCTGCCGAAGTCGTTTGACGGTCCAGGTCGTGCCTGTCGCCTGACTGACGGCCGCCGCCACGTCCGGCCATGGTTTGGCCGGTCGCATCTTGCGAACCGTGGGCATGAACGTCTCCATGCTGTCGATCAGACGGGTGACATAAGTCTCGTCCATGGATTTTACGATCTTGGCAATCGCAGCCGGGTCGCCAGCGCGGACACCAGGGTTGCCCCCTACCCTGCCCCGCGCTCTCGCCGAAGCAAGTCCCGCCTTGGATCGGTCCGCGATCAGGGCCCGCTCCAGCTGGGCGACGGCACCCAGCACCTGAAGCGAGAACATGACTTGAGGCGTGGTCGTATCGATGGGATCGCGCAGGGACCTAAAATGAGCGCCCTTCCCTTCCAGGGTCTCGATGACCTCGAGCAGGTGGGAGACCGAGCGGGCCAAGCGGTCTATCCGGACCACCTTCAGGATGTCACCTGCCTTCATCTCCCGAACGAGCCTAGCCAGCTCGGGCCGGGTCCGGCTGGCGCCGGACGCTTTTTCGACCACCAAGACGTCGAACCCGTCCTTTCGCAGCTCGTCGGTCTGTGGATCGAGATCCTGGGCGTCTGTTGAAACGCGCGCGTATGCGAATACCTTCCCCATGCCCTGTTTGTACAAAATAACGAGTTATAGGCAAACGGGTGGTTGCTAGTGGGATATTGCATTGCACAGTGTGAAACATCTGGGCTGTCAGCAGGACGCATGCGAAGTGTTCTTGAGCGATGGTAGCGAGCCTATGCATGCGCACCATGCTGGCCGCGATTTTCTCCTCGATGGCCACGAAGTCTTCATCGGCCGCGATCTGCTGCACAAAGATTTCGCAAGTACGCCTGTCAACCGCCGCGTCAGCAAGGTCGTGTGGCTCTCCGATGGCATAAAACCACGCCCGAAAGTCAGCTGGAGGAGATCACCAATAGCGGTTTGCCGATCTTCTTGCGCCCCATCATTGATCTTGGCGACACTTCCGCCGGCTTTTTTGCCGTCTTTTTGCGTACGGATTTCTCCTTTTTTGTTGGCATCAAATCTTTCTTCACTCGCGCCGGCAAATTCGCCAGGCGTATGCCTATCGCAATCGCATATGGGACTTATATGGCTTGAAGCCGAAAATTGACTAAAGCATATGGAGCTATCCAATTGCATCGCAATGGAAAAACAGAGAAAGACAGAGAACCCAATATGGGGTCTTTATGTTCCCATAAATTTTTTCGCGCCCTATTTTGCACTGGCTGACGCAATAGCCGTGCAAATTGGGATCGACTCTCGGGGGATTGATCAGGTGGAGTTGAAAAAACCGCGCAACGAACAAGCGGCAAAGTCGGATTTTAGTAGCGACAAAGACGCACCAAAGTCGCACCAGAGTGGCGCCAAACAATCAGAAAAGGAACACCAAAGCAGTCGCGAAGCCGCAACTGGTGTCGGGTATTCTTGAAAGGATGTTGGACGCCAAGAAAGGGTCGTGCGGTCGACAGATGTGCCCGGCACCGACGCACAAATTGGCCGGTCCTCTCTTCGGACCGGCCAACCTGATCGGTACTTTATTGTATCTTGGTGCTAAAGGTCTCCAGGTAGTCCCGTTCAGACTTCGGCAGGTACGGCCACAACCGGTTTAAATCCGCGCCAACTTGAAACGTGGAGCAGTCATCAGGGCCGAGTCCAGTCGGGCATTCCACAGTAGCCGTCCCCGGCAATCGCACGGGACCGGCGCCGAACACCAAAAACAAAACGCAGATCAGGAGACCAGCAATCGCCCCTGAGAGAGCACAAAAAACCACCTGTCGCCAGATCGAGACTTTCTCAACCGCCAGTCTCAGACTACGACTAGCTTTGTCAGCCGTAGTGCGAACCTCATCCACCACAAGTGTGATTTCTGCCACCAGGGCCATCACTTGCTGGCTGGCGGCCTTCTGCGCAGCCTCAGCACCGGCAATCTCACCGGCCGCTTGGGCTGCTTTGACTGCGTTTGAAACTGCGGCGGCCAGCTTGGCCGCCGCACCCTCTGCCACCGCTTCTAGGTCTGCTTTCAGCGACGGCACCTTCGCATGAACCTGCTTCATTTCATCATAAAGCAGGCCCACATTTCCCAGCATCTTGCCAATCAGCACGGCAAGCTCGGAGTTTTCCTTCATCACGGCCGCCTAGCAAAAAAGCGCCGTGAAAGCAGCGTCCAACTCACAATTCGTCTTCTCTGCCAAAAGCCGAGCGGCCAGCTGCTGCGTTAGCTTGGCAATCCTGGCGTCATCCTTCGCCTCCATCAGCGCGGCCTCTATGTCGTTCGAAGCATCGAGCAGAATAGGAATTGTGAGACCCGTGCCATTCAGTTTTTGGTAAAGCTCGTTCTCATACAGAACGGCGTGCGCATTGATAACGAAGGATTTTGTTTCCCTCGCGTGATCGAACAACATTTTGAACACGACGGGCGTGTCCGACTCGGTGTCAACCATGTTGAAGAGCACCCGAATTTTTGAGCCCGGCACGCCGATTCGTGCCAGCGTGTCGATCAGGACTTTTGTGTCCTTGATCATCTTCGGTTTTGGCGCAACCGGAATTACGAAAAAATCAATATAGTTGTGAGCATTACCGTACTGCACCAGCCGCTGCACCAAGGCTTCCGCGTTTGACGAACCCACATCCACAATCGCGCTCATGTTGGGAACCAATAGCTTCGGCAATAGATCACCAAACTGCTTCCCGCGAAGCCGCTCCACTTCATCTTCCCCATAGTCATCGGCGTTCACCGTCTCGATAGCGAACAGTTCCGCGTCGGGAATGCGCGGTTGCAACAGGTGACGACACACTGTCGATTTGCCAACGTTTCCCGAATAACTCATCACTACAACTTTCATCGACTTACTCCCTTAAGGTTTTCGAGTGTTCGCCCCTCTTGCGCGCTGCATCATCTCGAGCGAGGTCGGCAAGTGGATTGTTTTTCATTTCTTCTGCGTTCACCGCACGCCTTCGCACGGACAATGGAGGCAAATGCACCGGTTGCGATGAGGGCAGCTCAGCTCTTGAGACACCTACGTCCGGTTCACCACTATCTCTTCGTGTTTCAACGACAGCCTTCGGCGCCTTCACCAAACCCGAAGACGGGACAGACTGGATCTCCTGCGAAGAAATCAGCGCCTCAGGCATCAACCTTGAAACCCGCTTGTCGGCTACCCCATTTGGCGCCGTGGCAACGCGCGCCTCCTTCGTTCCTGGCGTTTCCACCGTCGACCGCGTCGGATTCACGAGCTGCAACGCTGTGCCGTGCCTCGACGTCACGGCTTTGTGGATCGCATCCCTAAGAACACTGTCGGCCCGCGTCGCTGGTTGTTGGTCGATTGTTTCTACCGCGGTTTGAATCCGCTTTACGAAGCGGCCGACCGCGTGACGGCCGATCGCCACGCGTTTATGTTCTGCAATCCATTCGTGGATCTGTGATGCAGTGAAGTGCTGCAAAACGAGGAGAATTATGTCCTGCAGATACGGTTTTAACTTGGATTCAAAACCACTTCGCCCCAGCCGTGGTGAATAATTTAGTTCAAAGCTTTCGCGAGAGCCGCGCCGAGGCATTAGCGGAACCTAGCCATTTGTTTGGCCTATATTGCACCCAACAAAGCTGATGGTGCCCTCACGAGTGTACGAAATACCACGTCGAGCTCAGCGACGACACCCGGCACCATCCGTTGCACAACACCCCACTTGACGTACGCGTCCCTGTCTTCAGCATCCTCAATTGCGGGTAGGTCTTCACCGAGATCTATAGGAATCTCGCCGAACTCCGCGAACGCCATTTCACAGTGAACGGTTTGTCTAAACAGTTCACTTTGATGGATCACTGCGGCCGTGTTCCATACAAACGTCCTCTCAGCATCCCAGTACCCGTAGAGCGGAGCGAAAGCCTTGAATACGTCCATCCGGCGCTTTAGTCCGTTGAATACGACCCGGACCCTCTCCGCAGGTACGCCAATTTTCTGCAGCGCGAGAATTGTGCTGATCGTGCCTCGCAGCACTCTATCGGACCCGGCCGTGGTCGGCACCAGGATGAAATCATAGTCCTTGTGCGCGCCCCGGTACTCGACGAAACTTTGCAAGATCGCTTCTGTTTGCCAATATGGAACATCTAGGATGGCGTTCTGTGTCCTGTGAACCTTTTGCATCAAGTCCAACGTACTTTGGCCATCGAGTGGACTGAAAGGACTGACCGAGCACACATCAGAAGCCTCAAGGCGTGGGCGCAACAGATGCCGCGTCAGAATCGTTTTTCCAACATCAGCAGCATAATTTAAGACTGCGACTTTCATTCTACTTTGCCCCCAGGTCGGATGTGTTGCGACGACTACGTTCATTCAGAAACTGAAACAATTGACGGCGCTGATAACGAACAGCACGCTCACCAACCTTGATAAAGGCCGGGCCGCCCCCGCGTGATCGCCATGTGTTCAGGGTTGCTATAGCGCAACCAACAATCCGACTCGCCTCGGCAGTATCGACAGCCTCATCCAGCCAACCGGGGCCTGAGCTGCTCTTCGAGAATTCGTCAGAATCTGAAATCACGACGTTTGATAGGGGCTCGGCGCTGGACGGCGCAGACCGGCCCAAAATGGCACGAACACAAGACATGACGGTTCCTTTCACGGAACTGAATGTGTTTGGGGATTGACGAGTGGCCCAGGGACGTTCTGGGGTGTCGGAAATCGTCGTTCAGCTTTGCGTGCCTGGACGAAACGCTTGAACAGGCGAAGTCTTGCGGGCCTCGATCCGTTCCACTTCGGCCAAGTCCCAAGCGACGTTTCGGCTGGTGAGCGCAATACGGCGAGGGAATTCGCCTCGTTGCTCCATGTTGTAGATTGTGCGCTCAGACAGCGGGATCATCGCGTGGAGCGTTTTTCGCCCAATTAAGGCTCTATTAATTATGTCGATCATTTGAGCTACCTTTCGTATTGATCAGGTGCTCGACGATACCGCTCAGTGCCAGCCAGGGTGGCAAAGTCAGTTAGAATTTCGATTTTTTTTGCACGGTACTGGTTGGAATGGAAATGCTCGGAAAATCACGACTGGCGTTTGATCCGGTCTTAGAACGTGTAGTTTCTGATACTGAGCCAGTGTTTGATCGCATGAGTTGGGCAGACCCCTTCAACGGAATGTTCTGTGAGTTTTGTGGAAATCGCACCGAACACTCAGAAATCCGTGACAATCTGAGGGTCGTTAGACTTTTAGACGAAAGAAACGCAACAGTAGTTCCCATCTCAACTCCCATGCGGATTTCAATCGAAAAAGAACTCGGCGAAGTTGTCGAGCGCTATACGCAGGCATCCAAGAGTGAGGCAGGCCAAGGCGATCAAGCCAGCATGCTTTTCGAATACTGCGATTTCCGCGAAATGCGGGGAGATTTTTCGGTGGACCGCTTTCGAGAGCAGGCGGCGAGGACAATACAAATCGTAAAATGGGCGCAGCAAGGCTGCTTAGTACGACTGACTAGGTTGCCAGGATGTGCATATAACGCAGCTAACCCGAGCAAGATCTATTGCAGTTCCCACAATTCGAAACGAAGCGAGAAAGCTCGCCGAGCCTACCAACGTGATAGAAGGTTTGCAGCGGCGTATAAAGATTATGTCGAGGACGTTTGGCACCTAGGTATTAATACTGCGATTTTTCGTGCATGGGATTCTAAGGACTACGCTTACGCGAGGAGTGTCGCCTATCATATTTTGCAGGCCGCAAAATCTCCGGCTCGGATGATAGATGGCTTGCTAGACGATGACCCTGAAAGCGACGCGGAAATTACTAGCTCTCAAAAAATTGCTTACCATCTCTTTCAGCTATTAAATCCATCAAGTCCGACGACCAATGAGGTTCCAGCAAAAAGCGACAATAGCCGCGCCGATTTTCCCAATGCGAGGCTAGTAGCTTACAGTCTTTTTTTGGCGATAAAATCAAAAAACCTTACAATAAAGAACTTACTAGACAAGCGCTCTAATAATTGCGCCAGAATTTCTAATGAGCTCGGCATCGCGAAAAAGACTGTCTTTGCTGCATTCGCACGGCACGAACAAAAGCATCGTTCAAAATTAAACCCATGACACATGCGAACGGCTGTTACTTCGATGTAGCTATCCTACTCCACCCATCAATCATGTCAGCCCCGTCTTGCAGCATGGCAGTGCGCTGCTCGCGGTATTCGGCTTTGTTGTAGACGACTCGAACACCCCGAAGTTCGTGCACCTGGCACTTCTCGATCCAGTCGGTGTTATAACCCGCTCCGTGCAACTTTTAGCGTGGAGATCAAAACCGGCGTTATTCGCACGGTGACGCAATCCACCGATTGGCTGAACCATCTCAATCATCCGCAATTATGGTTTGGATTGTGCCCGCGGAAATGATCGCGACGAAATGGGGACGCCCGCCGGTCGCAGGCACTGCATAAATCGTCTTGGGCGCTGTCGCCGCCATAGCCCGAGAACAAGGCATCATCGGGTGACGAACTGAAATGCACCGACCACTCGTTGCGCGCCAGATGATACCAAAGCCGATTGCCGCTCGCGACCTCGTAGCCCGCGCCCCAAAATCTTCACCGCGAGGCGTCTGCAGATCGTACCAAATCCATTTGCCGTCAAGACTGACCCATTCATGGCCGGCAATCTCCATCGCCATGGTGCGGCTGTGCAGCTTGATCGGCCTGGCGTCCAGCCGTACTCAGCGTCGTCGGCCACAACCTCCGCCTCGTGCTCAGATGGTTGAGGCTTCTTTTGCGCCTGATCCTGGCCTTGGTCTTCGCTGCCGCCGCACCAATATCAGCACTCAAACCCGCTTCTTAACGGACAACTAAGTCGTGGGGCATGAATTTGACGAGTAGCTTGCCGTCTTTCTGAGCTAGTCTCTATGTCCACGTCAGCACTTGGTTGAGCGTCGCACCGCTCCCATCGGCAGCGAAGTAGAATCACGCCCGACGTCGTTGTCCGATGAATTGCTTAAGTGGAGTAGCTATGTGGTAGCTATTGGAAATTGGCGCTAACCAGGAAAGCTTACTAAGCTATTGAAAATGCTTGGCGCTCCCAACCGGAATTGAACCGGTGTTTCAGCCTTGAGAGGGCCGCGTCCTAACCGCTAGACGATGGGAGCATGCGAAGGGGGTGGCTTATACGGGGGTTGGGCCGCGCCTGCAAGAACGCAGCCCACGCCAAAATGCCCCGCCCGCCCCTATTTTTTCAGCGGATAGGCCTTGCTCCAGCGCTCATAGGCTTTGAGCGCTTTTTCCGGGCTCGAGACGTACCAATTGTAGCCGTTGCGGCGCTCCTTGGAGAGCTCGTTCATGCTGTCGCGGATGGACTGATCGCGCTCGGCGAAGATGGGCTTGCCCGTCGCCTGATCGTAATAGCGCGCCCAGAGCGGTTTGGAGCCGTCCTTGATCACCGCCCGGCGGCCATCCGGGTCACCCTTGGAGGTGATGGTGATGTTGGTGATCGCCACCGCCTGCAAAAAGGCGATGCCGGAATGGATCGCCTGCTGCAACCGCGGCGAGGGCTTGGGTAGGCTCATCAGATAGTCGAGCAAATCCGCGCTTTCGTCGGAGGCCATCACAGGGGGCTCGAAATTGCGCGCCGAACAGGGCTGCAAGGTCAGGGCATCGTGCTGTTGGCCCCAAATCGCCGGGCGGCCTTGGCTGATGACCTGGGTCGCCAGAACGATGTCGAGGGCCCGAGCGGCGGATTTGGCGGCGGCGGCGCGCTGCGCGGCGGGGACGAAGGCATAGTCGTTGTCTTGGTTGGCGGCGACGGCGGTCATCACCTCTGCGGCCAGCGTCACGGCATCGTCGTTATAGGTGATGGCGTCGTGATAGCCGCCTTCCAGCGGCCAGACTTGCGGCCAGCCGCCATTGGGAAACTGGGCTGAGAAGAGGTAGTTCAGCCCCTTCACGAAAGCGGCGCGATAAGCATCGCCGTCTTTGCCCGGCACGGCTTTTTGCACCAAAGCTAGGAAGCGCAGCTCAGTGGTGGTGGCGTTGTTGTCGAAGGTGCCGACATAATTCCAGTTGGGCTCTTTGGGCGTGTCGTAATCGTTGGCGCCCAAGAATTGCGAGAGGTTGTTGGGCACATAGTCCTGGCCCTTCAGGCGCAAGGGACCGCTGCGGTCGTGGTTCTTGCCCCAGCCACCGGCAGGTGTCTGAAAGGAGACGATATTGTCAGCGACGTGGCGGGCCTCGGCGCCAGCATACCAAGCGGCATCCTTGTCGAGCGGCATGGAATGGTCGTGGATGCCTTCCTTCGGTCCTTCGGGCGCAGCGGCGAGCCCTGCCCGTTCGGCGGCGAGCGCGGCTTTGTCGGCAGCACGCTGCGCTTCGGAGCGGGCGAGATAATCTTGCCAGGCCGGGCGCTGATCGGCCGGCAGTGTGGCGATGCGGGCAGCCGTAATGGCTTCGGCGGGGACGTTATGACCGATGACGGCAGCAGGCGCTGGCGCCAGCGCGATAAGGCAGGCCGCCAGGGTGATTGTGCTTAGCTTCATGGGAATCCTCAGGGGCTTTTTATGGCAAGCGGCTCAAAGCGCGGCCCGTGAAAGGCCGCCAGTGTATCGTTGACACCGGTAGCAATGATAACCCAAACGAAGCCGTCTTCACAGCCATTCGCGCGGTCGCGCGACGACGGCAGCGCTTTTCCCGTAGGATGGGAATGATAACAGCCCACGATCTCCCGTCCCGTCCCCCTCAGGCCCCGCAAAAGACGAAAATGGAGGGCTGGATCGATCTCAAAGGCGGTCTTGGGCGTCGGTGAGAGGTTGGCGCTGGGGTGAAGCGCGCTCACGCCCACGCTCTCCCCGTCCCGTACTCCTTCCAAAAGGCCGCAGCATTCGGCGGGAAAGGCGGCCTTGGCCTCGGCAAGGAGCTGGGCGTGAAGGGTGGCGGGGAGGATCAGTTGGGGCATGATTTCCCCTCAAACCAGGATTGTCACGGCCCGCGACAGCGGGCCGCCCAGGTAGCGTCTGGCATGACCGTTACGGGACGCGTCGTTATAGCCTGAGCAGGCGAAAGCTGGATGGCCCGCAGTCGCGGGCCATGACACCTTAGGTCTGAAAATACAGATCACTTCGGCGCTTCAGCATGGATTTGGCTGATAATGCGGCCATCCGTGAGGTCGATGATGTCGATCTCGTCGATGGCTTCGGAGCGCACATGCAGGATCAGGCGGCCCGGCTGGGTATCGCTGGAAAGGATGCGGTAACCCGGCGCCAAAGTCATCGAAACCGGTTTCGGCGGCGCGGCAGCAACCACGGGTTTCTTGCCCCAGCCTTCGACCATGCCAAAGACCATGACGGCGATGACGATGACAATCACCACGCCAAGCCCTATGACGGCGCCCAAGGCGAGGCGGTAGTTCGCAGCCGATTTAGCATCGACCGGAGATTCCGTGAGTTCAGAGTCAGAAAAATTAGACACAATGTCCTCCGCAGGCGTGACTGAACTGGTCATTTCGGACGCCGAGGCCGGACAGCGCCTCGATCGCTATCTGGCCACGGCCTGCCCGGAGATGAGCCGTTCCCGTCTGCGCCAATTGATCGATGAAGGCCGCGTGACGCACGGCGCGCTAACGATAAAAGACCCCAACCACCGGGTCAAATCCGGCGCGCATTACAAACTCGACGTTCCGGCGCCGATTGCGGCCACGCCGCTCGGCCAGGATATCCCGCTAACGGTGGTTTACGAGGACGACGACCTTATCGTCATCGACAAGCCTGCCGGGCTGGTGGTCCATCCTGCCGCAGGCAATCTGGACGGAACCCTGGTTAACGCGCTGATCGCCCATTGCGGCAGCTCGCTGCTGGGCGTCGGCGGCGAAGTGCGGCCGGGCATTGTCCACCGCCTCGACAAAGATACCAGCGGGCTTCTAATTGCCGCCAAAAACGAGCGGGCGATGCATTCGCTGGCCAAACAATTCGCCAATCACACCATCGAGCGGGCTTACAGTGCCATTGTCTGGGGCAGCCCGCGGCTCGGTGAAGGGCGCATCGAAACCCAGATCGGGCGCAATCCCTATGACCGCAAACGGATGGGCGTGATGCGCACCGGCGGCAAAGAAGCGCGCACCCGCTACCGGGTGATCGAGCGTTTTGGCGAAGAGACGCGGCCCCTCGCCTCGCTCATCGAATGCCGCCTGGAGACCGGACGCACGCACCAGATCCGCGTGCATATGACCCATCTGGGCCACCCGCTTTTGGGCGATCAGACCTATGGCCGCTCGCATCAGGCCCCCCGCGCCAAAACGCCAGAGCAGGAAATCGCCTTCAAAGCGGTGATGGAATTCCCCCGTCAGGCGCTGCACGCCTATGTGCTCGGCTTCCAGCATCCCAGCCTGCACGAGAACATGCGCTTCGAATCGGCGTGGCCGGAGGATTTTGCAGGGTTGGTGACGGCCCTCAGAACCCTTGGCGAGTGATGCCTGCTATTCCGCAGCGGTTGCGGAGCAATGGCGAATGCGGCCAAGGCCTTGAAAAATCCCAGACGGCTCCTAAATGGGATTTGAGCGCTGCGCATCGGGGGAAGTTGGTTACAGCGTTCACTTTATAGATCCTCCGCAAACGCATAAGCTTCACTTAGGGCCGGAGATTTTTCACACCGGCCAAGGAAACGGGGACTATGAGCAGTCGCGCGCTGCCCGCATTGGCGGGCGAAAGCGGCCTTTCGCGGTATCTTTCGGAAATCCGGAAGTTTCCACTTCTGGCGCCGGAAGAAGAGTACATGCTCGCCAAACGCTGGAAAGAGCATGAAGACCCGCAAGCCGCCCACCGGCTCGTGACCAGCCATCTGCGCCTGGTGGCCAAGATCGCCATGGGCTATCGCGGCTATGGCCTGCCGACCTCCGAGATTATCGCTGAAGGCAATGTCGGGTTGATGCAAGCGGTCAAACGCTTCGAGCCCGAGCGCGGCTTTCGCCTCGCCACCTATGCCATGTGGTGGATCCGCGCTTCGATCCAAGAATTCATCCTGCGCTCGTGGAGCCTGGTCAAAATCGGCACCACCTCCGATCAAAAGAAGCTGTTCTTCAACCTGCGCAAAGCTAAGAGTAAAATCAGCGCCATCGAAGAAGGCGATCTGACGCCCGAACATCTGGCGACGCTGTCGGATCAGCTCGGTGTGCCCGAAGCCGAAATCATCAGCATGAACCGCCGCCTTTCGGCGCCGGATTCCTCGCTGAACGCGCCGCTGCGGTCGGATTCCGAGAGCGAATGGCAGGATTGGCTGCCGGACGAGACGCTCGATCAAGAAACCCGCATGGCGGAAACCCAGGAAGTCGATGAGCGCAAGGAATTGCTCGCAGCAGCTTTGGGCGAACTGCCCGAGCGCGAGCGCGAAATCATCATCGCCCGCCGCCTTCAGGACGATCCGGCGACGCTGGAAGATCTCAGCCACAAGCTCGGCATCAGCCGCGAGCGCGTGCGCCAGATCGAAGTGCGCGCCTTCGACCGCCTGCAAAAGAGCATGAAAAATGCTCTGCGCGACAAGCGCGCCAGCATGGTCGAAACCCGGGCGCTCGAGGCGCGGGCAGATTAACCGCGTCCGCGCGTAGTAGGAAACGGCGTAAAGGCGTATGATGGTCCCCGCAGCAATGGCTTGGGGGCCGTCGATGCGCTGGGTTGGAACACTCCTTGTACTGATCATGGTGGCGACACCCGCTTCAGCGGCTGATCCCTGTGCGGCCTTGCCCGAGGCGGCGCGTGCGTATCTCAATACCAATCCAGGCTGGGCGGTGATTACGCCCGCCGATCTGGCGGCCGATGACCGGGCTTTGTGGGCGCGCCAACATCGCCGCGATTGCCCCGGCTTTGCTTTGGCCGATCTTGATGGCTCGGGACGAGCCCTTCGCGGCGCTGGGGCTGATCAGTCATCACCTGGACGAGATCAGCGAGCGCATCGTCTTGGTGCGTCCAGTGCCGGGCGGGCTGGAGGTACGGGTGCTTGTCCCCGACGAACGTACCAGCGCGCCGGTGGTGCTGTTCCGCTTGCCGCCCGGCAAAGCCAAGCAATGGGATAGCGACCGCGAGGTCGTCATTGCCCATGACTCGGTGGGTGTGGCTTGGCTCGCCGCCTCATCGCGGCAGTATTATTGGAGCAATGGTACCTTTGTCTGCGCGCAGACGACGGATTAAAGTCTGCCGCATGACACGCAAGATCTTGCGCCTCTACCCGGCGCTTCGCGACGACATCGGCGATCTGGTGACTCGAAGGCCCCTGCCCGGTCCGGCTTTGCCGCGGCTGGGCGCGTTTTTGTTTCTCAACCATCACGGACCGCAACTCTATCCGCCGCATTCGCACGGGCTGCCTTTCGGGCCGCATCCCCATCGCGGTTTCGAGACCGTCACTTTCATCCTGGACGGCGAACTGGCGCATCGCGATTCCGGCGGCCATGAAAGCATCATCGGCCCTGGCGGGGTGCAATGGATGACGGCGGGCTCCGGTCTCATTCACGAAGAAGTCTCGCCGGAGGATTTCAAGCGCCGCGGCGGCGCCATGGAGATCCTGCAGCTTTGGGTCAACCTGCCCGCGCGCCTGAAGATGACAACTCCGCGCTATACCGGCTTACAGGCGGAGGGCTTTCCAGTGGTCCGCGAAAGCGGCGCAGCGGTGCAAGTGATCGCCGGGGAGTATCACGGCCAGACGGGGCCGATCACCTCGCTCACCGGCGTGTTCATGACAACGGTGCGGTTGACGGCGGGCGGCAGCGTGCGTTTTGACTGGCTGACAGGCCGTGACGTTTTCCTCTATGTCGTCCGTGGCGCGATTGCGATTGGCGGCGTGACGGCGGCGAAATTCCACTTGGTGACGCTTAGCGACGGTGAGGCGGTCGAGATCGCGGCGGAGGAGGACAGCCTCATTCTGTTCGGTCATGCCGAGCCGTTGAACGAGCCGGTGGTGGCCCATGGCCCTTTCGTGATGAACACCGAGGCAGAAATTCACCAAGCCATCGCCGATTACCGGGCCGGTAAATTCGGTTAGGGCGCGACGGCGGAGCCACTCGCGTTAAGCGAGAGTGGATTTGTCCGCCCGCTGGTCTTAAAAGGCCCAGGTTTGCGACACGAAAGCCCTTTTGCAATGTCAGATGTCACTATCGGCCGGTCCTATCGGTTCGAATCCGCCCATTTCCTGCCGAAA
>JARLIR010000222.1 GCA_031291635.1 Rhizomicrobium sp.
GAGGCCATCATGCCGTTCATCAAAATTCTTGTGCCGTTGGCCGGGGTCACGCGTGACCGCTTCGCGCTCGCCACGGCGCTCGCCGCCGCCAAGCCCTTCAACGCCCATGTCGTCGCCATGTTCGTGCATGTCGATCCGCGCGAGAGCGTGCCATACGGTGAACTGCCACTCTCCCCTGACATCGTGCAGGATTTGATCGACACGGCCGCCGACCTCGAAAAAGCCTCCTGCAAAGCCGCGCGTGCCACTATTGCCGCGATGACCTCGGAAGCGGATGTGCGCATTGTCTCGACGCCGCAGCGCGGTGAGGGTGTGACGCTCTCCTATCTCGAAATGCGCGAGCATCTGCCGCGTGCCCTCGACAAGACGGCCCGGCTTTGTGATCTCGTCGTCTTTCCCCCGATCCGCGAGACTGACGATCCCGAAGTGCAGGACGGATTTATTCGCACACTGATGAAGCTCGGGCGCCCGGTCTTACTTTCGGCTGAGCATTGCCCAACCAGCCTCGGCACCAATGTGGCGGTGGGCTGGGATGGCTCCATCGCTTCGGCCCATGCCTTGTCGGCCTCTTTGCCCTTCCTGCGGCAAGCGGCCCGCGTCGAAATCCTCATCGTCCAAAATGGCGCCTTGCCCGGTGACGGCAGTGATGTGGCAGCCTATCTGGCGTTGCACGGCGTCACCGCCTCGACCCGTATTTTACCGCGTGGCGATGCGATGACGGCAGAGGTCCTGCTCGACACCGCGGCCAATGGCGGTTTCGATCTCTTGGTGGCGGGCGGCTATGGTCATAGCCAGATGGCGGAGGCGATTTTCGGCGGGGTCACCGAACATATCGTGTCGCACCCCAGGATTCCCGTATTCATGATGCATTAAATCGGCCTCGTCTTTCGCATTTTCCTTGCATTGCGGCTGCCCGCTGGGCTTTTCTCAGCCGTAAAGGAACATTGCGCATGACGACTAGCCTGCAGCTCGACAGCCGGGAAACCATTCGCCTCCTCGGGCGTATTTTGGGCCAAGTCATCAAGGAGCAATACGGCCAAGGACAGGTCGACGTTCTGCGTGGCCAGGCCGATCTTGATCTCGTCGAGCATATTCGCCGCCAATCGGTGGGTGAGCATCGCACCGGGGTCAAGGAAATCCCGCTCGACAAGCGCCTTACCGAGCTGACGCCGCGCGAGGTTCAGCTCTTGATCCGCGCCTTCACGATTTTCTCGCAGCTCGCCAATATCGCCGACGATCATTGGGCCCATTCCGAAAAAGGCCCCGGCCCCTTGCAGCAGCTCGAGCATCACGCCCGCGTCAATGCCAAACAGGTCAGCGCCTATTTTTCGCAAGCCCTGATCTCGCCTGTGATCACCGCCCATCCCACCGAAGTGCGGCGCAAATCCATTCTCGATCGCGAGACCGATATCGCGACGCTGCTCGACCGGCTCGATAGTGCCAATCTGCATGAGGGCGAAGACGTCGAAATCGAATCGCAGCTCAAGCGCGAAATCCGCACCCTGTGGCAGACGCGCATGTTCCGCGCCCTGCGCATCCACGTCACCGACGAAATCGAGAACGCCATCGCGGTGTTCGCGCGGACTTTCTTAACCCAACTGCCGCTCGTCAAACGCCGCATCGCCAAGCTTTACGGCATGAACGGGGCGATTCTGCCGTATCTGAAGCCCGGCTCTTGGGTTGGTGGGGACCGCGACGGCAATCCTTTTGTCACAGCGCAAACGCTTGAATATGCCGTGCGCCGGCAGTCCGAAGTGGTGCTGGACCACTATCTGAATGAAGTGAACACCCTGGGCAGCGAGCTGTCGGTGTCGGATGAATTCGTCGGCACCAGTGCGGCCCTGAATGCCCTAGCGGCAAGCCCCGAACATGTCTCGCGCCATCAGATGGATGAGCCTTATCGCCGGGCGCTGATCACCTGCTATGCGCGCCTTGCGGGCACGCGTAAATCTCTGACGGGCAGGGCACCGGCGCTGATGCCGCGCTGGGAAGCCGAGCCCTATACCTCGCCGGAGGAGTTCGCCACCGATCTCACGGTCATCATGGATTCGCTCAAAGCCAATGGTGATTCGGATCTGGCCGATGGGCGCCTCCTCACCTTGCGCGAAGCGGTGGGCTCGTTTGGCTTCCACCTCGCCGCAATGGACATGCGCCAGAGTTCGGACAAGCACGAGCGCGTGGTCGACGATCTGTTACGGGTCGCGGGCGTCGTGCCGTCCTACATCGAATTGTCTGAGCCCGAGCGCATCGCGCTGCTGCTGAAGGAATTGCAGAACCCGCGGCTGCTGCGTTCGCCTTATCGCGAATACACCGATCTGACGCGTTCCGAGCTCGACATTTGCGACAAGGCGGCGGAGCTCAGGCGCCGTTTTGGCGACGGGGCCATCACCAATTATGTGATCTCCCACACCGAAAGCATTTCGGACTTCCTGGAAGCGGCGATCCTGATGAAGGAATCCGGCCTCTTCGTGCCGGGCGAGACACCGCGCGGGGCTTTGCGTATCGTGCCGCTGTTTGAAACCATCCGCGATCTGCGCGCTGCCGACGACATCATGCGCGGCTGGCTGGAGATGCCCTTCGTCCGGCGCTTGCTGGAAGGTCAGGGCTCGGTTCAGGAAGCGATGATCGGCTATTCGGATTCCAACAAGGATGGCGGCTATCTCACCTCCAATTGGGAAATCCGCACCTCGATTGCGCGCCTGACCTATCTGGCTGCTGCGCGCGGCATTCGCATGCGCTTCTTCCATGGTCGTGGCGGCGCCGTGGGCCGCGGCGGCGGTTCCAGCTTCGATGCTATTCGGGCGCTTCCCTGCAACGCTTCGGGCAGCGGCATCCGCATCACCGAGCAGGGCGAAGTGGTGTCGTCGAAATACGGCAATCCCGAAATCGGCCGCAAGAGTCTGGAGACCATCATCGTCGCGGCCGTGCTGTCGGAGCTCAATCACGAGGTCGATGCGGCGGACGGCGAAGCGGCGATTCTGCTCTCCAATATGAGCGAGGAAGCCTTCAAGGCCTATCGCGCGCTGGTTTATGAAACCCCGGGCTTCGACGCCTATTTCCGTCAGTCGACGCCTTTACCGGAAATTTCCGATCTGAAAATTGGTAGCCGTCCTGCGTCGCGCTCGCAAAGTGCGCGGATCGAGGATTTGCGCGCCATTCCGTGGGTGTTTTCCTGGTCGCAGGCCCGCATCATGCTGCCGGGCTGGTATGGCTTCGGCACCGCGGTGCGCGAAACGGGCATCGATCACTTGCGCCCGCTGTACAAGAATTCGCCCTTCTTCCGCACCACCGTCTCCAACATGGAGATGGTGCTCGCCAAATCCTCGCTGCCCATCGCCCGGCGTTATTCCGAGCTGGTGGAAGATAAGGTTCTGGCGCGGGCGATTTTCGCACGGATCGAGGAAGAGTGGCGGCGCACGGTAGAGGCGATTTTGCAGCTCACCGAGCAGACGACCTTGCTCGAACGCAGCCCCAAGCTGCGTGATTCGATTCTACTGCGCCTTCCCTATATCGACGCCTTGAACCACTTGCAGGTGGATCTGTTGCGCCGGCGTAGAGCCGGTGACGACAGTGATGGCACAAGTCGTGCCATTCACATGTCAATCAACGGCGTCTCCGCAGGTCTGCGCAATAGTGGGTAAGGAGGCGGCTTTGGGCCGTCTACTCGTTGACGGCCAAAAGTTCTGTGGCCTTACCTTCGGCAAGCTGCTTGGCGAGATTGAGAATCGCGCGGCGATGCTTGGGCGAAGTGATCGAGGCATAGGCGTCCAAGAGCTCGGCAGCGCCGGGCTCACTGAGGCTGGCCAGGTGGCGCGAAAAAGGCTCGCCGCCTTTTGAATGGTCCAGATCGCCGACGATATCGACGATGCCGCACTTCAAGGCCTGCGCAATTTCAACCAAGCGCGAAAAGCTCACGCGGTTGGTGCCATGCTCGTATTTTTGAACCTGCTGGAACGTGATACCGACTTCGCGAGCAAGTTGTTCCTGTGAGAAACCAAGCTCACGCCGACGTAGGCGAATCCGCGATCCGAGGGATACATCTAAGGGATGCGGAGAACCGCTCTCCGTAGTCTTCGACATTCTTGTGCCTTCTATCCTTACTAATGAGCACCCCTGCTCCGGCTCCACAAATTGCCCCATTCTTTTGGTGCGCGTGGTTGGCGCACTCGGGAGTTGAGGTGAATTCGATACGAATTTCATCAAGTGACTGGAGCTGAGGTTAATCAGGTATTGTGGCGCAACTATAGCGTTCTCTGCCAACAATCTGCGCGAAAAGTCGCGTCATTACAATTGTCTAATTGTTTTGAGGCGGTTGCATCGGATTGTACATTCGCATTGCACTCGAATTCAATCCCGGCTTGTTTGCAGTATTAACCATTGGCTGTGCCGGAGTGACACGCCCCTCCATAAGGGGTTGTCCGCATGCGGTACATCCCGGCCCTGAACGTCGCGATTTGGCACGCTAAAACCTGCCTTGCCTTGGCATTGCTTCTGCAACCGATCCTTCCGAAGCCGTTGGATCGACCAGGCCGTGAGCACACATTCTCTTCCCTTCCTCGCCAGTGGCGGAGCGATCTCCGAAGCCATCGCGCAGCTTCCGTCGGCCATTGATTTTCTGCCGGCTGACGCTGCGTATAGCTTTTCCCCTGTAAATTCAGATCGCAGCTGGGCTTCCAGCGGCGCCAAGCGCGGCCTCGATCTAATCCTGGCTCTGCCCCTGCTGGTTCTTTTGGCCCCCCTCATGGCGGCGATTGCGCTGCTAATTCGCCTTGAATCCAAGGGGCCTGCCTTGTTCCGCCAGACCCGCAACGGCATCTGCGAGCGGCCCTTCCAGATCCTGAAATTCCGCACCATGCACGTAGCGGAAGATGGCGCCGAGGTGGTTCAGGCCCGCGCCAGTGATCCGCGCATCACCCGCCTCGGCCGTTTTCTGCGCCGTTACAGCCTGGACGAGTTGCCGCAGCTCTTCAATGTGGTGTCCGGCGAGATGTCCTTGGTCGGCCCGCGTCCGCACGCACAAGTCCATGATACGCATTATCAAGGCCTTATTGCCGCTTACGGCCATCGCTTTGCCGTCAAGCCGGGCATGACCGGTTGGGCCCAGATCCACGGTCATCGTGGCCCCACCCCGACGGTCGCTGTGATGGCGGCCCGCATCCGTCACGACGTTTTTTACGTGCGTGAAGCCGGCCTGCTGCTCGACCTCAAAATTCTTCTGCGCACTCCCCTCGCAATCGTTCTGCCCAGGAATGCTGTGTAATGCGCACGCAACTCGCCCTTCAGACAGATCCGGTTCAAGCCCATGCCCGCGCTGAACGCCGTACAGGCTCCCGCGTCTATGCCCGCGTGACGGTTGGCGGCCTCAGGACCGCCTGCGTTTCGCGCCACCAGCTGGGGTCGGTGATGGTCGGTGATTGCCTGGCCGCGCGCGGGGGCAAAAGACTTCCCAAGCTGGTCTTCGCCTCCAATGGCCACGCCATCGCTATGTCGGCTCTGGACACGAAATTCCGCGCCCTCTTCGCGCAAGCCGATCTGATCCATGCCGACGGCGAACCGGTGGTGTTTGCTTCCAAGCTGTTCAGCAAGACGCCGGTGCCAGAGCGCAGCGCCACCACCGACTTTCTCTTTGATGCCGCGCGTGTGGCGCGTGACGCCGGCCTCAAATTCTTCCTTCTCGGTTCCAACGAGGCGGTGAATGCCCGTGCTGCCGAAAAGCTGCAACAGGATTATCCCGGCATCGAAATCGTTGGCCGCCGTAACGGTTACTTCGGCCGCGAGGATGAAGCCGCCATTTGTGACGCCATCAACGCCTCGGGTGCCGATGTTCTCTGGGTCGGCCTGGGTGTCCCATTCGAGTACGAATTCTCGTTGCGGAACAAATCCCGTCTCAACGTGGGCTGGGTGGTGACCTGCGGCGGCTGCTTCAACTTCGCGGCTGGTGACTATGCCCGTGCGCCGCAATGGATGCAGAAAAACGGCCTGGAATGGGCTTTCCGGCTGTGGCGGGAGCCGCGTCGGCTGTTCTGGCGCTATCTGATTACGAACCCCGTCGCGATCGCCATGCTGGCGTTCAAAACCGGCGCGAGGTTTGCAAGCTAACCCCTATCAACCGATAGGGCGTTTGCATGTCAGCTTTGGGAAACACAGCCAACGGAACGCCTTGGACGAGCCAGGTCCTCGCTTCGGCCTATCGCTATGGACTGACATCGCTGGGCCCGATCGCGGTTTCGGGGGCTCATTTTGTCGCCTCGGTGTTGTTTCTGCGGCTGCTCCAGCCAGCGGAATTCGGGCATTTTTCCTTTCTTCTGATCGTCGTGCCCTTCTGCCTCTCGGCCACGGGCGCCATGTTGGGTGCGCCCGCCGCAATGACACGCGGCAAGGATGCGCTGACCGCCCAAGCCGAGCTTATCACCCTGCAAAAGGCGAGTTTCATTGTCAGCTTGCTGGCAGGACTGGTGGTCGCCGCCTTGATGGCCTTGACCGGAGCGTCTCCGGTCGCGGCCGTTCTGTTTGGCCTCTATAGCGCGAGCTATACGCTGCGGGCCTTTTCCCGCATCCACGCCAATGTGCTTGGCCGCATCGAACGGGCCGCAGGTTCCGATGTTCTCTATGCCACAGCCTTGATCGCGGGGCTTGGCGTCCTGGCCTATTGCGGTGACTTCACCTTGGTCCATGTCGCGGCGATGTTGGTGGCGGCGGCATTGCTGGCGCTGCTTCCCTTCGGACGGGATTTTAGCGGCGGCTTGGTCGCGGCTTTGCGCACCCCGGGTTTGGCGGGCTATCGCACCATGTGGCAGGAGGTGACGCGCTGGTCGCTTTTGGGCGTTGCCCTCACCGAAGTGGCGGTCAATTGTCATGCTTATCTGGTGACCTTTCTGTGCGGACCGGGGGCTTTCGGCCTGCTGGCGCTGGGGGCGCTGTTCATGCGCCCGGCGTCCTTGGTACTCGGCGCCTTGCCGGACATCGATCAGCCGCTGATGACCAAAAGGCTTGCCGCAGGCGATGTGCGGGGCGCCTTGCGTGTGGTTAACGAATTTCGAACGGCGGCCGGTGCAGTCTTGGCCGGAACAGTCTTGCTGGCGGTCCTGCTCGTGCTTTTCGTGCCCCATCTTCTGCTCAAGCATTACGCCGTGGGCGATGTCTGGATCGTGCTGGCCTTTTGGACCGCGATCACAGCCTTGCGGGCGGTGCGCACGCCGGAATCGGTGTTTGTGATGGCGACCGGGGCCTATTCGAAATTGGCCTGGATCAGCGGCGTTTCGGGCGCCGCGGCGCTGGTCGTCACTTTGGTTTTGCTGCTCGCCGCGGGCCCGATTTACGCGCTTGGCGGCGTGGCTGCGGGCGAAGTCGTGATGCTGATGATGCTCTATCCGATCAACCGGCGCTGGAGGGAACAAGCCCATGCTTGAGCCTGCGCTTGCGCCCGAAGTCGTCGTTGCCATCCCCACCTTCCGCCGTCCGCAGTCTTTGAAACGGTTGCTGGAAGCGCTGGAAAAGCTTGAGACCACAGCCAAGATCATTGTCGTGGTGGCTGACAATGATGCCGCGAGCCATGCGGGCTACGATCTCTGCCGCGACATTGCCAATACCTATCGCTGGCCGCTCGATCCCATCATTGCGGAGGAACGCGGCATCGCTCAGGTGCGCAACGCGCTGGTGGCACGGGCGCTTGGCTATCCTGATGCCGCCTTTGTCGCCATGCTGGATGATGACGAATGGCCTTCGCCGCAATGGCTGGAGGCCCTTTTAGCCGTGCAGGCGGATACCAAGGCCGACGTGGTGGAAGGCTCGATCGTGTTCGAGCACGGCGGTGGCGAAACAGCTTGGGAGGCTGGCTTCGATGGCGTCAGTTCAATCCGCCGTCCGACCGGTCCGACGCCGATGCTGGAAGGGGCGGGCAATATCCTGATCACGCGCAGCTGCCTCGACAGCCTTGCCGCGCCTTGGTTCGATCCGGCCTTCGCGCTGACCGGTGGAGAAGATCGCGATTTCTTCGAGCGTGTGAAAGCCGCTGGCGGGCACTTTGCCTGGGCCGATGCAGGGCTGGCCTATACGGCCGTTCCGGTGTTGCGCCAGAGCCTGTCCTGGGTGTTCAAGCGCGCTTATGGCATCGGCAATACCGAGATGCGCATCTTCCTCAAATACCGCCCGACGTTGATCATGCGGCTGCAGGAATACGGCAAGATCGCCGCGGCGCTGCTGGCGATGCCGGTCATTGGTCTTGTCATGCTGGTCAGCCCGCGCCGATCCGCCGATATTTGGCGCCGCGTCTTTCGCAATGCGGGCAAACTTGCCGCCCTCGCCGGTGTGACGCATCAGGCTTATGCGGTGACCCATGGCGAGTGACGTGCTCCATCCTGTGGTGACGCGGGTCAGCAGCGAACGGCGCTGGATTGGCGAAGCCTTGCTGGTGGCGTTTTTATTGCTTGCTTTCATTGGTGTCACACCGTTCAAAGCCGAACCGCTAGCGACCCAAGTGGGTGCGGTGGTGCAGACCGGGGCCGGCGATAGCTTGCGTCAGATTTGCTATCTCGGTGTTTTCGCTCTGCTGATTTTTGCTGCGTTGCGTCAGGGGGGCTCCGCCATCTTCGCGGCGCTGCCGCTGGTTTTGTTAGGGTTACTGGCTTGGTGCGTGGCCAGCGCCTTGTGGTCACCGGAGCCGATGGTGACAATCCGCCGAGCAGGGCTCGCCACCGTGTTGGTGATCTCAGCCTTTCTCTCTGTCGAGACTGTTGGCCGTGAGCGCAGCCTTGTGTTGTGGCGCTGGGTACTGCTCGCCGTTCTGGTCATCAATCTCGTGTCGGTCAAATTTGTGCCGGCGGCGGTGCATCAGTTTGGCGAACTCGATCCCCAGCTGGTCGGCAATTGGCGCGGCATTTACGGTCACAAGAACATTGCAGGTTCGGTGGCGGCGATGACGGCGCTGCTCTTTCTCTTCACGCCTGCGCGCCGCTTTTGGGCCAAGCTATTCGATCTCGCTGTCGTTGCCTTGTCGCTGGTCTTTCTCATCGGCACCCATTCCAAATCTTCGCTGGGCTTGTTGGCGGTGGCCATCGCGGCCGGGATTGCTTACCGCATCGCCTGGCGCCAGGAGATCGACCGCACGATTGCGCTGGTGGCCGTCGGCCTTTTCCTCGTGGCGGCAACGGCTTTTGTGCTGGCCGATCAGGCCGCGATTGCGCGCCTCTTGGAAGACCCCACCCAATTCACTGGCCGCACCGAGATCTGGAATGCCGAAATTGCTCATATCCGCGATCATCCGGTCTTGGGTTCGGGCTTTGGCACTTTTGCCGGGACGGGCAAGGATTCGCCGCTGGCGGCTTATATCGGCGGCTGGGTGATCGGGGCCAGCAATGGCCATAATGGCTATCTGCAGCTTTTGGTGACGGTGGGCGGTGTCGGCTTTGTGCTGGCCATGATTGCGTTCGTGCTACAGCCGACCGCAGCCTTTTGGCAGCGCGGTGATATTGGCCTCAAGGCGCTGCTGTTTTCGCTGTTCGTCTTTTTCGTACTGCACAATCTGATGGAAACGGATTTCCTCGAAGGCGATGGCGTGACCTGGGTCGGCTTTTTGCTGCTGCTCGCCATGCTGCGCCATAGGCAGGAAGCAAGACCATGACGCCGTTCTTTTCCGTGGTGATACCGGTCTACAACCGCGCCCATCTCCTCGCCGAGACATTACAATCGGTACTGGCGCAGAGTGAGCAGGATTTCGAAATCGTCGTGGTTGATGACGGCTCCAAGGATGATCCGGAGGCCGTGCTGCGCCAGATAGACGATCCGCGTATTGTCTATATTCGTCAGCCCAATGGCGGCGGTGGCGCAGCCCGCAATACCGGCATCGACCGGGCCCGCGGCCAGTTCATCGCCTTTCTGGATTCCGACGATCAATTCCTGCCGCACCATCTTGGCGATATGCGGGCTCTGCTCGAAAACACCGAAAACCTGGGTGCCTATTCGCGCTTTATCGTGGATCGCGGCCAAGGCCTGACGCTGCTCAAGCCGCCGCGCGCCATTCGCAAAGGCGAGGATATGAGCACCTATCTGCTCTGTGATCGCGGGTTCCTGGCCACCTCGACCATCGTGGTGCCGGCTGAGATGGCCCGCCGCGTCCGCTTCGATGTAAATTTGCCGGCGGCAGAGGATACCGATTTCGCCATTCGCGCTGCCCTAGGTGGCGCTCGCTTCGTCATGGCCAAGGATCCCGGCATGATCTGGCGCGATTGGGCCGATCCCAACCGTCTGTCTTCAGGGCGGCGCTGCGAAAGCATGAAGGGCTGGATTGACGGCCTCAGGCCTTTGATTGCCGAAAAGGCCTATTACGGCTGCCTGGGCTGGGCCTATGCGAAATATGTGGCGGTGAGTGACCGGCGCGCGGCCTTGAAGCTCTATTTTGCGGCGCTGCGGCGTGGCTGTTATCGCCCCTCGCTTGCCCTCATCGTTTTTTTGCAGATTTTCCTGCGCGACGGTACCTATCGCCGGCTCGCCGACCACGCCATCGCGCTCTTCGGCCGTCTCTGGGATGCCAGCGCAAAAGCCTGAGCTTTCATTCACCGGACGTTGACTCTGTGCAGCCTAGAATTGGGCCATGCGCACGAAAATACTGCTCGTCACCACCGTGCAATGGCCTTCTGCGGCCCGCCTCGCTGGCGCCTTCGCCAATCTCGGTGCAGCGGTGGCGGCGGTGTTTCCGCGTGGCCATATGCTGGCGGCCAGCCGCTATCTGACAGCCGGGTACCGCTACAAGCCGCTGGATGGAGCCAATTCGGTGGCTGCTGCTCTGATCGCTGCCGAGCCCGACCACGTCATTCCTTGTGATGACCGGGCACTAACCCTGTTGTTGTCGCTAAAGCCTTTCGCGGCCCTGTTGCAGCGCTCTCTAGGCCCCTTGGAGGGTTACGACACACTCTTGGCCCGCGCGCCCTCGATAGAAGCGGCCCGCTTGGAAGGGATTACGGCGCCTCTGACTTTGGCTGTGTCCGACCGCCATGCTCTGCCGCAACTGCTGCAGCAGGTTGGCCTTCCTTGTGTGATGAAGGCCGATGCCAGCTGGGGCGGGGAGGGCGTGCGCTTTGTCGCCTGCCTTGCCGAGGCCGAACGCGCTTTTGCGGCGCTGCGCAATCCCCCGCGCCGCTGGCGCAGCTTGGCACGGGCGATCCTGCGCAAGGACGCCCATTTTCTCGCCGCCGCACGCCGTCCGGCTCCCGCCCAAGTCAATGTGCAGGCCTTGGTGGAAGGCAAACCGGCCACCTCAGTCTTTGCAGCGCGCAATGGCGTGGTCTTGGGCGCCCTGCACATGGCGGTGGAATCTTGGAGCGGAGCGACCGGCCCCGCCAGCCTGATGAGCCGCCTGCGTTCTCCAGCGATGGACGAAGCGGCCCGGAAAATTGCTGCCCGCTTCCAGCTTAGCGGCCTGCATGGGCTTGATTTCATGCGGGATCGCGATGGCGTGCCGCATCTGATCGAGATTAATCCGCGGGCCACCCAAATCTGCCATTTGCCGCTGGAAGCCGATTTGCCCGCCTGCCTGATCGGGGCCCCCGAACGCCCGCCGGTCACCCCAGCCCGCCAGATTGCTTTGTTTCCCCAGCTGCTGACGGCAGGAAAACTGCCACTCAACGTCTTTCAGGACATCCCTTGGGATGACCCCGGCATGCTCAGCGCCACCGCAGGCGACGCCATGCCCGACGCCGAGACCACGGCATTCATCGAGCAATTTGGCCGCCCGACCGGCGCGCCACCGGTGTTTCGCCGTCACGCCCGTTAGCGGCCTCCAGCAAAGACTTTTCCAAGTGTTAACCAATCCTCAGCGCTCTTTGGCTAAACCAAGGAGCAGGCTGAAGAATCTATGTCCACACACGAGTCAAAATTGACCGCGCCAGACGCCCCCGAAGCCGGTTTCGGGTTGGGCGATTTTTTGGCTGTGCTGGACAAGCGCAAAGGACTGATCGTCTGCATCACGCTGCTTTTCGTGGCGGTAACCGCCGCGGTGATGATCAGCTTGCCGACGCTCTATTCGACTTCGGCCGTGATCATGCTGGACCAGCGCAAGAATTCCGTTGCCGACGCAGCCTCGGTGCTGTCGGCGCTGCCCACGGACCAGCCCTCGGTGCAAAATCAAATTCATGTGCTGGCCTCGCGCGACTTGGCGCTCAAGGTGATCGACAGGCTGCATCTTGAGATCGACCCTGAATTCAACACCGGTCTGGGTCATACGCCGTTTGGCTCTTCGCGCGATGCCATCGTCAGCGCCTTTCTCAGCCATCTCGATGTTTCGGCACTTGGGGTTTCGACCTCCATCGAAGTCGCCTTCACCTCGCGCGATCCACAAAAGGCCGCGCTGATCGCCAACACCTTGGCTGGCCTCTACACCCAAGACATGGTGGCCACCAAAGTCGCGGCCTCCCGTCAAGCGGCGCAGTGGCTGAGTGATCGCATGCATCAGCTTTCGCAACAGCTGCAGAACCAAGAAGGCGTGATCGAACTCTATAAGGCCGAGCACGATCTGGTGGAATCGCAGCCGGGCAGTTCGCTGGTCAATCAGCAGCTGATGGCCATCAACACCCAGCTTGTTGCCGCCCAGTCCGATCTGGCAGAGAAGAAAGCGGCTTATGATCAGGTGGCGGTGCTGGCCAAGACCGGCAACACCGCGGACGTCACCCAAGTCGTCAACTCCAAGATGATCGGCGATTTGCGTAGCCAGGAAGCCGAATTGGTGCGCCAAGAATCCGATATGGCCTCGCGCTATGGCCCCAATCATCCCAAGATGCAGGCCATCCGCAACCAAAGGCGCGACCTTGCCGCCAAGGTGCAGCGCGAAGTCGATGGTATCGCGGGCTCGATGCAAAGTGAGCTCGAAATCGCCAAGGCCCATGTTGCTTCGATTGATGCCAGCCTCGCCCGGGTGGGCCGTCAGGCGCGCGACGCCAACATGGCGCGCATCAAGTTGAGTTCGCTGGAAGCCAATCTGGCCTCCACCCGCACCATGTACGAATCCTTTGTTCAGCGCCTGCGCGCGGTGCAGGGCCAGGACGACATTCAGATTCCCGAAGCCCAGATCATTTCGTCGGCGCCGGTGCCCACAGCACCCTCGGCTCCGCATCGCGCGCTCTTTATTGGTGCTTCCATTCCGGCGGGACTGTTGTTCGCCATCCTCGTGGCTTTGCTGCTGGAGCGTTTTGGCATGTCCGCGCCGCTGGCCACGCGCCCAACGCTTTTGACGCCTGAACCGCTTTATGCCGAGCCGATCCGGCCGTTGCGCCCGGCCATGGCACAGCCAGACTACCCGCCGAATGCCGCGCCAGCTTACGCAGCGGCACCGAGCCCTGCCGCGCGTTATGCGCCCCCTCCACCGCCCGAGATGCCGCCGCTCTTGGCCGAATTGGCAGCATCCGCCGATTTGCGGCTGGCCGATTGGCTGCTCGACAATCCGGCCTCGCCTTATGGTCTGGCGCTGAATGGACTGCTGGAGCGACTCATCCCGGGCCGTACCGGGCAGGC
Organism: Rhizomicrobium sp.; assembly: GCA_031291635.1. GTDB lineage: Bacteria > Pseudomonadota > Alphaproteobacteria > Micropepsales > Micropepsaceae > Rhizomicrobium. The sequence continues at coordinate 13,501 of JARLIR010000222.1, forward strand.
TCGAGTGGTAACCATCACCGCGCCCGCCGCCGAGGCCAGCAAATCTGTCGCTGTATTGTCGCTGGCCCGAATCGCGGCCTTGCGGGGTCTGCGCACCATTATATTGGATGCCGATCTGGGGCGCCTTTCCCCTGCCACGGCCAATGGCGGTGTGGCCGGTTTTCTGCAGGGGCTGCCGCTCACCACCGTGCTCTTGAAGGATCGCCGTTCGGCGGTCTACCTGATGTCCGCGAGCCCCGCTTTGTGGTCGCAGCCGCGCACGGCGGACCTCCTCAACCATCTGAAACAGCACTGTGACCTCATTCTAATCGATGCTGCTCCGCCGCTCACGACCGGGCCCTGGCCACCCCTGGCACGGCTCTCTGATGCTGTGGTCCTATATGCCGCAGCCAAGGTCCCGCAGCCCGTCTTAGAGGCCGCGCTGCGCGTGCTGAGCGCCATGGCAGCGCCCTTAAAAGGCTTGCTTTTGGCCCGCTAGGGCGGTGAAAACCGGGCTCTTTGCGGGCCCCGTTGCGGCCCCAATTTCGCCGCACTAACCAACATGTCGAATATTTTCATTGAGAATTTGGCAAGATATGGGCTACGCGAAGCTCCGGTTTTGCCGACAGCAGTGTTTTTTGCCTACCGCATTTCCTTTCGATCCACCGTAACAAAGTGAACCCCCATGAGCGAACTGTCTCCTCCGCCAACGCGCACGAGCTTCGTTGACGGGCTTCCTCCCATCGCCAAGCACGCGGCGATTTGGGCGGGTGTCTTCATTATTGGCGCGTTGCTCGGCTGGATTGGCCGCGGCGTGCTTGCCGGCCCGCCCGACGTGGCGAGTGTTCTGGTTTATCAGGATTGGCGCCTGATCTGCCCGGCACGTAAAGAAAAAGACGTCAACTGCCGTATGACGCAGGACATCGTGGACTCCAAATCGGGTCAAGCGATTGCCAGCTTGGTGCTGTTTAAGGAAATCGCCAAGGACAAGAAGGAATCGACGGTACTGGGCATCAATGTCCCGCTCGGCGTTCTTTTGGATCCGGGCGTTGGTCTTAAGTTCGGCAATGACGTCAAGACCTATGCCTATAAGACTTGCCTGGAAGGTGGTTGCTTGGCCGTTGTACCGGCCGATGCAGCGCTCGAAAAGTCGATGACCGGCACCGATGATGCGGCCGTCAATGTCGCGCGTTTGGACGGCAAGACCGTGCAACTTCCCTTCTCGACGAAGGGCTATGCGGATGCGCGTAAGGCCTTCAAGAACTTCGATGCAAAGCGTTCCTCCTGGTGGTGGAGATTGTGGTCATGAAATCCTTCCCTATTGCTGTAGCCTTTGTGGCTGCTCTTCTTGCCGCCCCTGCCTTTGCACAGGACGCCGCTCCGCAGGCCCAGAAGCCTCTGCAGCCAAGCGACGTGAAGGAGTTCAAGGACTGGACGGTGCGTTGCTATCCGGTCGCTTCGCCGTCACCTTGCGAGATGATCGAACTGCGCGTGGCCAAAAAGAGCGGCCAGCGCGTGCTCGGCGTTCTGCTGGCGTATATGCCGGCGCGTGATGCCCACATCATGCAGATTTCGGTGCCGCTCGGCGTGTCGCTGGCGAATGGGCTTGTGATTGACGCCGACCCTTACAAGTCGCCCGTCCTCAAGTTTCGTCGTTGCGATCAGCTTGGTTGCTATGTGGAATCGGCTGTGGGCGGTGACGTCATTGGCCTCATGAGCAAAGCCTCCAAGGGCCAGATCCAAATTGTGACGGTCGATGGCCGCCACTTTAATCTCGCCTTCTCGCTGGACGGCTTCAACGAGGCGCATGCTGCCCTCGTGGAACTCAGCAAAGCCAAAGCCAAGTCTCCGGCTCCGGCTGCTGCGGCTCCGGCCCAGCCCTAAAGCGTTTCCGCTTCGGTTGGTATAGAAGGGCGTACGGATTGCTCCGTGCGCCCTTTTCTTTGGCGCAACCCGTACTGCTGTGGTGCGTTTTCGCCTCGGCGTGCGTTCATGGTACGATTGCGAGCCCAACGCCACCGCGCCGTGTGGGGATTTTGCAATCACGACAATTTCGACAAACTTCCTTGAAATCGCTTTGCTATTTCGACTGAGTTCCGCCGCCAAAGCGTTAGAAGGGTAGGGGAGCCGAGGACCGGACCGCGCATGAGCAAGCAAGACGACACAGTGGACACCGCGACGGGCTGGGCTCGCCGCAATATTGCTGAGGCCCGCAGCCGCTTAGGCGGCGCGCAAGGCGAGGGTGACGGCTGGGTTTCGCGCCACGTTCCTGGCGGCCCCAAAACCTTATGGATTCTGCTCGCAATCGTGCTGGTGGTCCTTTTCGTGTGGTGGCTTCTGCCTGGTAAAGCCAAGACCAGCCAGCGCGGCATGGGCGGACCCCAGCCGGTCGGTGTGGCACTGGTGCAGCGCGGCCCTCTCGATGTGACGCTCAATGCCCTCGGCACGGTAACCCCCCTCGCCACTGTCAGCGTCCGTCCGCAGGTTTCCGGTCAGATTATTCGCTTCAGCTTCAAAGAAGGCCAGATGGTCAAGGCGGGCGATGTGCTCGCGGAGATTGATCCGCGCACCTTCGAGGCTGCGGTCACGCAGGCCCAAGGCCAGCTCGCCCGCGACAATGCCCAGCTCGCCGACGCCCGTATTCAGCTGGCGCGCCAGCGCGCCCTGATGGCCGCCAATGCGACCTCGCGTCAGACGCTGGACACTCAAGCCGCAACGGTCAAGCAGCTCGAAGGCACGGTGCTGTCCGATTCTGCCAATGTGAAATCGGCCCAGGTCAATCTCGGCTACACCCATGTGACCTCGCCGGTGGCGGGGCGCGCCGGTATCCGTACCGTCGATGTCGGCAATTTTGTCAGCGCCGGTCAAACCACGGCGATTGTCGTTGTCACCCAGCTTGAGCCCATTTCGGTGCTCTTCACCGTGCCCGAAGATAGCGTCCACGCCGTTCTGGAGCGCTACAACACCGGCGACGATATGCAGGTCGAAGCCTATGACCGCGGCCAGACGGTGAAGCTTGCCACTGGCCGTCTCACGGCCATCGATACCCAAGTCGATACCACCACCGGTACCGTCAAAATGCGCGCCATGTTCGCCAATGATGACGGCGAACTTTTCCCCAATCAGTTCGTTAATGTGCGGCTGCTGGTGAACACCTTGCAGAACCAGGTGATTGTGCCTTCGGCGGCGGTGCAACGCGGCGCCAGCGGCACTTTCGTCTTTGTGGTCAAGGCCGATCACACCGTTGCCATGCGCGTGATCAAGCTTGGCCCCCAGCAGGGCGATCACCAAGCCGTGATCTCAGGACTCAATCCGGGCGAGACCGTGGTGACTGATGGTGCCGATCGTTTGCGCGACGGCAGCGAAGTCACCGTGCCGAGCGGCCAGAAAGTCACTGACGTGAAAGGCTCCGAAACTGTGGGCTCCGGGCTGAGTGACAAAGAAAAGGCCGAGCGCCGCGCCAAGATGATAGCCGCTTGCGGAGCTGACATTAAGAAATACTGCGCCGATGCCAAAGGCCGTGAGCTGATGATGTGCATGCGCGAAAATCGCGACAGCCTCAGCGAGACCTGCCAAGCCGAGCTCAAGAAGATGCGCCGTAGCGGCGGTGGTGCCGGTGGACCGCCGCGCGGTGGCCCCGGTGGTCCGTAAGGAACCGCGCCCATGAACCTCTCGGCTCCGTTTATCCGGCGCCCGGTGGCAACCTCGCTGCTGATGGCCGCGATTCTGCTGCTGGGTCTGCTCGGCTATCAATTCCTGCCGCTATCGGCTTTGCCCCAGGTCGATTATCCGACCATCCAGGTGCAGACCTTTCTGCCGGGCGCCAGTCCGGATGTGATGACCACCTCGGTCACCGCACCGCTGGAGCGGCAGTTCGGCCAGATGCCAGGCCTCAAGCAGATGTCGTCGGTCAGCTCCGGTGGCGCCTCCATCATCACTCTGCAGTTCGACCTCAGCCTGTCGCTCGATATCGCCGAGCAGGAAGTCCAGGCCGCGATCAACGCTGGCGGCAGCTTGCTGCCTTCAAGCCTGCCGGCGCCGCCGATCTACAACAAGGTCAATCCGGCGGACGCGCCGATTCTGACACTGGCCGTGCATTCCAAAACCATGTCGCTGACGGCGCTGGAAAACCTCGCCGAAACGCGCCTTGCGCAAAAAATCCAGCAGCTGGCGGGCGTGGGACTGGTCAGCATCAATGGCGGCCAACGCCCGGCCGTGCGCGTGCGCGCCAATATTCAGGCGCTGGCTTCTTATGGCCTCAACATCGACGATCTGCGCACCACGATCTCGAACGCCAATACCAATTCGCCCAAGGGCAGTTTCGACGGCCCCTCGCGCTCCTACACCATCAACGCCAACGACCAGATTCAAAATCCCGAGGATTATAAGAAGATCGTTGTCGCTTATAAAAATGGCGCGCCGGTCTATCTGAAAGATGTAGCGAGCGTCGAAGACAGCGCCGAGAACACCAAACTCGCCAGCTGGATGAACGCCACGCCCGCGATCATCGTCAATATCCAACGCCAGCCGGGCGCCAATGTGATCGCGGTTGCCGATTCGGTGAAGGCGATTTTGAAGGACGTCGAATCGGGCTTGCCGGGCGCGGTTCAAGTCGATGTCGTCACCGACCGCACCAACACTATCCGCGCTTCGGTCTCGGATGTGCAATTCGAACTGGCGCTGGCCGTGGTCCTCGTCGTGCTGGTGATCTTCGTCTTCCTGCGCAACCTCTCCGCCACTTTCATCCCGTCGCTCTCGGTGCCGCTTTCCATCGTCGGCAGTTTTGCCGCGATGTATCTCTTCGGGTATTCGCTCAACAACCTGTCGCTGATGGCGCTGACTATCGCCTCC
>JARLIR010000223.1 GCA_031291635.1 Rhizomicrobium sp.
GAAGCGCGATAGATCGCCCGCATTCCACGCCTCGTGCAGCCCCGGAGCACTCAAATCCCAATCGGGACGAATTTCGCGGGTGACAACGCGCAAATCGTGCCAGATATCGGCGATCGAGGGGCGGCCCCAAAACCAGTAGCCATTATAGATGCGATGAACGACAAGACCGGGTTTGAGCACCACGGTGTGCGGAATCATCGGATCGTGCTCGGGGTCGGTGTATTCCTGAATGTCGAGGTCCTTCTGCACCACGCGTTCGGGATCGGATAAAAATGGCCACTGCGCGCCAACCGAGGCGCGGAACTCCTGCAGCGTGTGATGGTCGTCGGTGGCGATGGTTACGATCTGCGTATAGCCCACTGCGATTTTCGGATAGAACGCGGCCAACTCCAAATGCTGTTGATGTTCCTTGGGACAGTAATTGCCGCGCGCCAAAGTGAGGATCATAGGGTCGTCGCCCTGTAGCTCGCTAAGCTTTCGCAGCGCGCGGGTGTGATCTGGTAGCTGATAATCGGGGAAGATACTTCCCGGAACGATATCGGAACGCATAGTTGGCCTCCTTCGATCAAATGGAGATGGCAAGGAAGAGACGCTTTATCCTACCCCGTTAAGTCTCGTCAGGGCAGTGGCGGATCCATCAAGGACTCGAGCGCGCATCACAGCAGGTCGCCCCGAACGTCCATTCGCTTGCGGGAAGGATTCGCCGCCCGCCTATTTTCGACCTGAGACAAGCACAGAGATCATCGCTATCTCTCGGCAAGCCGGAAGCAAAAAAAATGCTGGTTACCCATAGGCAACTTTGGACCGAACCATAATTGTACATCGATAACGCAAACTGACACAGAATAGTGCACACTCCCGCAGGAGTGGTTCGCGTCATCGGTCTCGCTTTCTTAGGCAGAGGCACGACTAGCCACCGCGCGACGTTGGGGGCTGCCATGATTGTTTTGTGTGGGTTCGGGGTTAGCAATTACTACAACAAGCTCAAATTGGTGCTGCTGGAGAAGGCCATTCCGTTCGAGGAACGGCTCGTTTATCCTTGGCAGCGAGAGGCGTTTCAAACCTCATCGCCGCTCGGAAAAATTCCTTATCTCGAGACGGAGCATGGTGACATCTCCGAATCCCAGGCCATTCTGGAGTATTTGGAGGACGCCTATCCGCAAACACCGCTCTATCCTGCGGATTTGTTCGCGCGCGCCAAATGCCGCGAGGTAATCCAGCACCTCGAATTCAATGCGGAATGGGTCGCCCGCCGCTTGTACAAAGAGTGTTTCTTTGGCGGCTCGGTGTCACAAGAGACCAAGAGCGAAGCCCATGAAAGGCTGACCGCGGGTCTTGCGGCCATCGCTAGGCTGGCGACTTTCTCGCCCTACATTGCAGGAGACTTCTCCGCCGCCGACTGCGTCGCCTACATGCATTTCTTTATGATCAAGGCGGCGACAAAGGCGATCTACACGGAAGACATGGTCGAGCGCCATGTCCCCGATGCTGGCGCCTATATGCAGCTTATGGAGACGCGCCCGCATATGCGATCCGTCCTTGCGGATCGGGCCAAGGCGCTGGCAGCCTTCCGGGCGTTGAATGTCCGCTATGAAGGTTAGAACGCCTTAGAACCCGAAGGACGACAAGCCTGGGTGATCGGTCGGTCTGGGACCGGGCGCCTCCCAAAAGAACTTGCGCTCCTCCGGCGTGATTGGCGCATCGTTGATGCTGGCAAGGCGGCGGCGCATCAGACCGTGTTCGTCGAACTCCCAATTCTCATTGCCATAGCTGCGAAACCACTGACCGCTATCGTCATGCCATTCATAGGCAAAGCGCACCGCGATACGGTTTTCCCGGCAACCCCAAATTTCCTTGATCAGGCGGTATTCCAATTCCCGTTGCCACTTGCGCGTCAAAAAGGCTTCTATGGCCTCGCGGCCCTCAATAAACTCCGCGCGATTACGCCACTTGCTGTCGATTGTGTAAGCACGGGCGATACGCGCCGGGTCCCGCGAATTCCAAGCATCTTCCGCAAGACGGACTTTTTCGCTTGCCGTTTCCAAAGTGAAAGGCGGCAATGGCGGGCGCGTTTCGGGGCTCATGGCGTGTTCTCAAGCGTTGTTAAATTCCGGCGTACCATTCGTAGCCGCGGTCTTCCCAGTAGCCGCCGCGGCCGCCGGAAATGCCTGCCAGATTGTCGGTTAGCTCGATGCGCTGGACGTATTTCGCACTCTTGTAGCCAAGCTGACGTTCGATGCGGATGCGCAAAGGGGCCCCATGGGCAACACTGAGCGTTTGCCCATTCATCTCGTAGGCGATCAAGGTCTGCGGGTGGAAGGCATCCACCAGCGCGACGCTTTCGTAATATTGGCCGGGGCTTTGGCTGCCACCTTTAGACGGTTCGCCATCCAGATTGTCGGCGCAATAGAAGACCGCATATTTGGCGCGCGGCGAGACACCAGCGGCTTTCAGCACCAGACCGAGTTGCGCGCCGGTCCACTGACCGATGGCACTCCAACCCTCCACACAGTCGTGGCGCGTGATCTGCGTTCGCGCCGGTAGCTTGCGAATCTCCGCCACCGACAACGCCATCGGATTGGCGACCATGCCATCGATCTTGAGCCGCCAATTGAGGAAACCCTCATCGACATGCCGCATATACTCGTCGCCGCCGGGATTTAAGGTACCGTTTGCTTTGAACTCTTTGGAAATATCGGAGGGCTTGAATTCGCGCGCCATCTGGCCGCCCGAAAGCAACAGCCGCTGATTCCGGCGCGTCCAATCTTCGACACCGCGAAAAATTCGCTGCACGTTTTGGCTCTGGGTGAGACGGTCACAGCCGGAGAGCAGAAGCCCTGCGCCACTGAGACTTCCAAAAAGGGCGGCGCGGCGGGACAGAGTGTTCATCACTTGTGATCCTCTGGGACGGTAAACCAGCCGGTTATCATCGAGCGCACTTCGTTGAGCGGTCCGGCGAGAACGACTTCCACCAGATGTACGAAAACGAAGAGCACAATCAGCGAGGCGGAAAAGAAATGGATGGTGCGGGCCGATTGGCGCCCGCCCAACAAATCGGGGAGCCAGGGGGCAAAGGCATCAAATCCCGGCGACATCGACAGGCCGCTGAGGATCATCGTCGCGATCAGGGTGAGGACGCCGAGGTAAGCCAGCCGCTGCAAAATGTTGTAGCGCTTAGCGGCTTCCCCCGTGGGATGCTTCAATTTCAAATGGTCGATGACGGAGGGGATAAAGGTTCTCAGGTCTGCGCGCGTTGGCCAAATGTCGATTTGCAAATGGCGTTTCCACAGGCCCCAAGCCAAATAGGTGGCGCTGTTGAGCGCCAAGATCCAGGCGAACAAGAAATGCCAGTGCCGTGCGTCGGCGAGGTCTTGAAAGCTTGGAATTGTCAGCCAGCTTGGCCAGGCCCGCGCCGTCGCGACGCCTTCGACCTTGGACCAGCCCAGGACTCCGGTGGTCGTAAAATGCCAGGGCCCGATGGTGGTGACGCCTTTGGGGCCTGCATCGGTATCGACTGCTTGGATGGAGAGGATCGGCTTGTCGTATTCGTCGCCTTTGGCGCCCCAATAAAGCTGCGGATGGGCATTGAAGATGTTGAGGCCGCTGCCAAGCAGAAAGAACAGCGCCAGCGCGTTGATCCAATGCGTCAGCCTGACCGCCAGCCGGTGGCGGTAGAACACTTCCCGCGAAGGGGCTTGCGCAATCTCGGCATCCACGCTCATGGCAGCTCCGGTACCTGTCTCACTATCAGTTCGACCTATCACGAAAAAAGTTACAGCGCCTGCATCCGAAAACAATAATAGCAAGATAACGACGGCGCCGCGCCCCGCCGTAGGGGAAGTCAGCTTGTGATTTCCGTAAGCCTGGCTTTCAGGCGCGGCGCAGAAAAGTCGATAAAGGCACGGATCTTCTGGAGCAGGGGCCCCTGCCCGACATGGACGAGATTGACGGGCGCGGGGGTCGGCTCGAAGGCTTGGAGGGCCTTAACCAGCTTTCCAGCGCGCAAGCCCGCTTCCGCCTGATAGGTCAGCACGCGGGTGATGCCGATGCCAGCCATCGCCGCATCAATCGCTGCCTCGGCGGTGTTGACGACCAGCCGTGAATGCACGCCTACCGACTCCTCCCGATTGCCATGGCGAAAGGTCCACACGTCCGGCGACATCAAGATGTCGAAGGTGACGCAATCATGCTGGCTAAGATCTCGCGGGGTTTGCGGCGTGCCACGCGCAGCAAAATAGTCCGGGCTGGCGCAGACCACCCGGCGGATTTCGCCGACCCGGCTGGCGACCAGACTGCTGTCGGGCAAATCACCGATGCGGATCGCCAAATCTATGCGGTCATCCACGATGTGGGTGTTGCGATCCGACAGCGTCATTTGCAGATCGATCTCCGGATAGGCGCGCAAGAACTCGACCGCAACGGGCAAGACATGAAGGCGGCCGAAGGTGATAGGCGCCGCCAGGGTCAAGCTGCCCCTTGGAGCGCTGTATTCGCCAATGGCAGCGCGTTCGGCATCGCCGACTTCGTCCAATATGCGTTTGCAGGCCTCGAAATAGATTTGACCGGCGTCGGTCAAAGCCAGTTTGCGGCTGGAGCGATTGAGTAGCCGCGTTTTCAAATGGGCTTCCAGCTCCGAGACTTTGCGGCTGACTGTGGCGAGCGGTGAATTGAGCCGTCGCGACGCGGCCGACAGGCTTCCGGCTTCGACCGCCGCCACCAGCACTTTCATCGCCTCGAGCCGGTCCATGAAACCTTCCGTTTTGTGAGAGGGAACTTACCGATGATCGCGGATACCGCCAAGAAATGGAAGCCCCTATCTTCCCATCATCGGGCTAACGGCCCACCACTGAAAGGAAGCCCCCATGTCACGCCTCTTCACCCCCGCCACTATTGAAGCCACCCCGACCGCCGCGCACGCCTCCCTCGAAGCCGTGAAGAAGCAGCTTGGTGTCGTTCCGAACCTATTTCGCCTGGTCGCCAATAGCCCTGCCGCTCTTGAGGGCTACCTTGGGCTCTCTGGCGCGCTTGGCAAAGGCACCCTGCCCGCCCAGACCCGCGAACGCATTGCTCTGGCCGTTGCCGAAACCAATGCCTGCGACTACTGCCTCTCGGCCCACACCTATTTGGCCAAGAACCTCGCCAAGCTCGACGACGCCGAGATCACCGCCAATCGCAGTGGCGCTTCGAATGATCCCAAGGCCGACGCCGCCTTGCACTTTGCCGTCAAAGTCGTGCGCGCCCGCGGCCATGTCAGCGATGACGATGTCGCCGCCGTCAAAGCCGCTGGTTACGACGATGCGCAAGTGATCGAGATCGTCCAGCACGTCGCCCTCAACACCTGGACGAACTACATCAACAGCGTCGCCCAAACCGAGATCGACTTCCCCGTCGTCCACGCCCGCAAGGCGATGTGATGACGCGAGCCGGCAGCGCCCCCCGCCTGTCGGCTCACCCCTTTTCGCGAGGACTGAGCCATGATCCCGAAGACCTTTGTGCGCCGACAGATCGCAGCCGCGCCGATCGGATTGACCATCGCTGCTTTGGTCAGCTTTTTCCCGGTAAGCCCCTCAGCTGCCGAGACAAACACGCCGCCAACGGTTGTCGAACTCTTCCAGAGCCAGGGCTGTTCCTCCTGTCCGCCCACCAACGCCAATGTCATTGCGCTCAGCGAGCGCTCCGATCTTTTGACGCTGAGCTTCGGCGTCACCTATTGGGATCAACTCGGTTGGAAAGACACCTTCGCCACCGCGCAATACACCGCGCGCCAATGGGATTACGCCCACGCCTTTCACCGCAAGACGGTGTTCACGCCGCAAGTGGTGATCAACGGCAGCACCGATCTTGTCGGTCAGGACCGCGCGGAACTCGGAGAGGCCATCAAACGCGCCCGCAAAGCCGCGAATGCACCGGGCATTGCCAATAGCCCCGATGCCGTTACCGTCGGAAATGGCAGTGGTAGAGCCGATGTCTGGCTGGTGCGCTACGACCCCGCAATCGTGCAGGTTCCGATCCAGCGTGGCGAAAACACTGGCCGCACCCTGCCGCACAAGAATGTTGTGCATCAGCTTCTCAAGCTCGGCGAATGGTCAGGTTCCGAGCTGAGCTACAAAATTCCAAATGCCGCGCGCGCAGGATTGCGTGAAGCGGTTCTCGTGCAGCGCGCCAGTGGCGGCCCCATTCTGACGGCGGCCCGGCGATGAGCGCGTCCCACCAACATGGCGAGCGGGCGCAACGCCCCGCTTCGCTGGTCGAGGTTCCACTCGCCTGTGGAACACAAACAGCCGCAAACAAGCGGTCCTTAGGAGAGTGTACCATGAACCGTTATCTTCAAATCACTGGCTTCTCGCTGGCTTTGTTTTTGGCTGGTA
>JARLIR010000224.1 GCA_031291635.1 Rhizomicrobium sp.
CTGTCGTAACGAAGTCCCTTCCGGCACGCGGCTTTGCGATGCTCAGGCTTCCACATTGGCGGCACTCCCAAAAGAATCACCGCCAACTACAGAATCACATCCGATTCTCGGGACACAACAACTTCTTGGATCGGCTCTGAGTAGATTCCGACGCTTTCTGGTGGAACGCTATGACGTAGGCTTCAAAGCGTTCCATCAGGTCAAATCATGTCAGCTTTCGTACTTTACGTCGCCGGTTTCGTTGTCTTGCTGGGTGGCCTCATCTATGGGGCCTTTTTGCTGCACGTCCCGCACGCGTGGATAGGAGTCGGCGCGCTCGTCATCATTGGCTTTGGCATCATGTCGGCGGTCTCGCACACCAAGCAACGCGATCCGCCGAGCGAACCGCCGCGTGGATAAGCGATAGGCAGGGCAGCGCCGGGTGTCTCGCCCTGCGCCTCCTCACCAAATATGCACGCGTTTGTCCGGTGCGACGTAGAGTTTTTCGCCGGGCTTGACGCCAAAGGCGGCGTACCAAGCATCGATATTGTGCACCACGCCATTGACGCGGAACTGGCGCGGGCTGTGCGGATCGCTGACGACTTGACGTTTGACATAGTCGTCGGTGACCTTACCACGCCAAGCTTGCGCCCAGCCGAGGAAGACACGCTGATCACCGGTCATGCCGTTGATCACCGGCGCGGCTTTGCCACCCAGCGAGGCGTGATAGGCGTCTAGCGCCAAAGTCAGGCCGCCAAGATCGGCAATGTTTTCGCCCATGGTGAGATCACCGCTGACATGCACGCCGGGCAGGGGCTCGAAGGCAGAGTATTGCCTGCCCAGCTCTTTGGCGCGGGCCTCGAATTTGGCGGCATCCTCTTTCGTCCACCAGTCGCGCAAAGCGCCCGCGGCATCGATCTTGCGGCCTTGGTCGTCAAAGCCGTGGGTCAGCTCGTGACCGATGATGCCGCCTGCGGCACCGTAATTGATCGCGGGATCGGCGGCCGCATCGAACACCGGCGGCTGCAAGATACCAGCTGGAAAAACGATGTCACGCAGGCTGCCGTTATAAGCGTCGTTGGTTTGCGGCGTCATACCCCAATCGTCGCGATCCACCGGGCCGTTGTAACGCCCGACATAAAAGGCCCAATCAGCTTCGCCCGCGCGGCGCACGTCCCCGACCAGATCGTCATCGAGGATGGTCAGCTTGGAATAATCGCGGGGGTGGTCGGGGTAACCGACCTTGATGGCGTAAGTCTCCAGCTTCTTGATGGCTTCGGCTTTGGTGGCCGGGCTCATCCAATCCAAATTGTTGAGACGCACGCCGTAAGCGGCAACCAGATTGTGTACCAGGGCTTCGATTTTCGCTTTGGCCTCGGGGCCGAAATATTTGGCGGTGTAAAGCTGACCCGCGGCCCAGCCCATGGTGCCGAAGGTGCCGAAGCGGTCGCCGACACCGAAGTCACCGCCGCTGACGCTTAAGACGGCACGCTTCCAGCGCACGCGCTGTTGCTGTTGCCCGGCCAGGGTTTTGTCGTGCATTTCGAAATAGGCGTCGGTGAAGGCTTTGGAGAGATAAGGCGCGGCGTTGTCGGCGATATGAAAAGCCTGCCACGCCTGCAAGGTGGCGAGCGGTTCTTTGGCATAAACGGCGGCCAGTTTCGGAAAGGCCGTATTCTCCGCCACGATGAGGCGCGGAATGGCAGCAAGCTTGGCATCGGTGAGAAAACCGGCCCAAGCAAAGTCTGGCGCCAAGGTCCGGAGTTGCGCGATGGTCATGGGATTGTAAGTGGCTTCGACGTCGCGATCCTGCACTTTGGTCCAGCTGACCTCCGCGAGTTTGGTTTCGAAGGCGACAACATCTTTGGCGCGCGCTTCGGCATCCGGCCAATTCACCAGATGCAGGAGCTGGGCGACGTAAGCTTGGTAGGCCGCCTTCTGCTTGGCGAAATCGTCTTGCAGGTAATAGTCGCGGTCGGGCAAGCCAAGACCGCCTTGGCCGATATAGACGGCATAATGGCTGGGATCTTTGAGATCGACATCAATGCCAAAATTGAACAGCGTGCCGTTGAAATCCGAATTGTTCTTGCCCATCAAAGCGGCGAGGGCATCGCGGGTGGTGGCGGTGCGCACCTCCGCCAATTCGGCTTCAATCGGGGCAGCGCCGAGCTTCTCGATTTGCGCTTCAGCCATGAAGGCTTTGTAGAAGGCGCCGACCTTGCCTTCGAGATCAGCGGGCGCGTGCGGTGCCTTGGCGGCGGCCGCGTCCATGATGTCATGCAGGCGCGCTTCGGTACGGTCGGTCATGGCGAGGCGCAGGCTGACGGCAGTCTTGTCGGCGGGGATGGGGGTTTTATCGAGCCAGGTGCCGCTGACATGGCGAAAGAAATCGTCGCCGGGCTTAACGGCTTTATCCATGCCAGCAGAGTCGAAGCCCCAGCTGCCGTATTGCGGTTTGGAGGCATCCGCCGCGAGGACGGCCGTGGCGATCACCGCGACGCTCAGCATTGACCAAAGGAAAGTCTTCCGCATCTGCCCGTCCCCAAAATTGCGCGAAGCAGTATCAGACGCAGATGTAGTGGCCGCAAGGGTCAATTCACAGTTCGTGCGCGTAGTATCATATAAACTCTATAGAGCTACTGGACATTAAGGGCGCGCGGGTTTAGCGTTTCTCTTGCAGCGAGCGGTTGCCCGCATTGATGAGGAGTTCGCTATGACGGTTGCTTTCGGAGAGACGCCCATTTTCCGCATCCCTGGGCGCGGGCGCATTTACAATTCGATCACCGACACGATTGGCGACACGCCCTTGGTCAAGCTGGCGCGTCTGCCGGGGCTCGAAGGGGTCAAGGCGAATATTCTGCTCAAGCTCGAATTCTTCAATCCGATTGGCTCAGTCAAGGATCGCATCGGCGTCGCCATGATCGATGCCTTGGAGCGCGAAGGCAAAATCGCGCCCGGCAAGACCACGCTGGTCGAGCCCACCAGCGGCAATACCGGGATTGCGCTCGCCTTCGTGGCCGCGGCGCGCGGTTATAAGCTGATCCTGTGCATGCCGGAATCGTTCTCGATTGAGCGGCGCAAAATGCTGATGTTGCTCGGTGCTGAATTGGTGTTGACCCCGGCTGCGGGCGGCATGAAGGGCGCCATCGCCCGGGCGCAAGAGCTGATCAACGAAATTCCCGATGCGGTCAGTCCGCGCCAATTCGAAAACCCGGCCAATCCCGACATTCATCGCCGCACCACGGCGGAAGAAATCTGGAATGATACCAAGGGCGATATCGATGCGCTGGTGGCCGGTTCGGGCACGGGCGGCACCATCACCGGCGTGGGAACGGTCTTGAAGAAGCGCAAGCCCCTCAAAGTGATCGCGGTAGAGCCGGAGGATTCGCCGGTGCTTTCCGGCGGTAAGCCGGGACCGCACAAGATTCAAGGCATTGGGCCGGGCTTTGTCCCTGCCGTGCTCGATCGCAGCGTGATCGACGAGATCGTCACGGTATCCAATGAATCGGCCTTATCGACGGCCCGCAAGCTGGCCAAATACGAAGGTCTGCCGGTGGGTATCTCTTCGGGCGCAGCGGTATTCGCGGCGTTCGAAATCGGGCAGCGGCCCGAATATGCGGGCAAGACCATCGTCGCTATCGTTCCGGACTTCGCGGAGCGCTATCTTTCGACGGCCTTGTTCGAAGGCCTCAGTGTACCTCAGTAGCCTCCCTGGTCTCTCCTCGAACTTGGCGGGCCGCTTGGCCCGCTATTTTTTTGCCCGGATTTGTCTTGAAGCCCCGCGCATGACATTCTCATGAACGCTTTCAAGCGCTTGACGGTGCCGTTATAGTCCGGCCGTCCAGGACGGGTCCCCCTATGCACCGCTGCTTTCGTATTCCAGCGCTTGTTGTCGCGCTTTTCCTTTCAACGCTTTTGACGACGGCGGCTAAGGCCGACAATGTCTTTGAAGTGGCCAATATCCATGTCGACGCCTCGGCCCAATCGGTGGCCGAAGCGCGCACGGAAGCTATTGCGGCGGGGCGGCCCATCGCCTGGGCGACGCTGTTTCGCCGTCTGACCCGGCAAGCCGATTGGGGCCGCCAGCCGGCGCTCGACGGCGCCGCGCTGCAACGCCTCGTGATTGGCTATTTCCCCAGCAATGAGCGCCGTTCAACCACCCGTTATGTCGCCGATCTGACCTATACCTTCAATCCGGATGCGGTGGCGCGGGTGCTGCAAGCCGCCGCCATTCCCTATACGGCGACGGCCGTCAAACGCATCCTGGTGATCCCGATGGCGCCTGGTTTTGCCCATGGCTCGGCCTGGACGGCTGCTTTTGCCAGCCCGCGCTTTGCCAATGCGCCCGTGCTCTTTGCCGTTCCGGGCGGAGATGCCCAGGAGATGGCGGCACTGGGCGGGCTCAATTTCGAGAGCGCCAGCTGGGAGCAGATCGCTCCGGTCGCCGCCCGTATCCATGCCACCGAAGCGGTACTGGTGCTGGCCATGCCCGCTGGCAACAAGCTGGCGCTGACCCTGAAGCGAGTCGGTGCCGGGACGCTGCCGAGCAAGGTCAGCCTGGACGTGCCGCTGCTGCAAGGCGCCGTCGCGACCTATCCCGGGGCGGCCGATGCGGCGGTCAAAGCCATCGACGAAATGTGGAAGACACAGAAAGTGGTCGATTACAGCCAGAAGGGCAAACTCCTGGCGGAGGCCCATTTCGGCTCGCTCAGCCAATTTGCCACGTTGGAGAATGCCCTCAGTGCGGTGCCCAATGTCGCGGCAGTGGGGGTGGCGGCAATGGATATTGGACAAGCACGGCTTTCGATCACCTATATCGGCACGGTAGACCAGCTACGCGTGGCGCTGGCCCAATCCGGCGTGGCGCTGACGCCGCACGGGCAGGGCTGGCAAATTGGAACGGCACAAGCCCAGCCATGATCCCTGTGCTGCGCCAGGCACCGAATATTTTGAGCGCGCTCAGGCTCTGCGCGGCGCCACTGGCGGCTTGGCTGATTCTGGGCGGACGGGATGTCGAGGCGCTGGCGGTGTTCGCGCTGGCGGGACTGACCGATGCCGCTGACGGTTATCTGGCTAAGAGTTTTGGCCTGGGTTCGCGCTTTGGCGCCTGGCTCGACCCCATCGCCGACAAACTGCTGATGCTGGCGAGCTTTCTGTCGCTGACCTATATCGGTGCGGTACCGCTGTGGCTGACCGCGGTGGTGATCGGGCGCGATGTCATGATTGTGCTCGGCGTCGGCTTGGCCCGGTATTTGGGCCTGCCGCTGGTGGTGCAGCCCTTAATGGTCGGCAAGGTGAGTACCGTCTTGCAGGTGCTTTATATCGCGCTGGTGCTGCTGCTGTTGACGCTGCATCAACCGCCCGCAGGCTTGGAGCGAAGCGGCGAATTCCTGGTGACGGTTCTGGCGGTGTGGTCCTTTCTGGCCTATGCCCAGGTCTGGATCCGGGCCGCGATGCAGCGCGCCCCCCAAGGCGATAGCGCGAATTAATGGCCGTTCAGATCCCTTTGCCTTTGCCCGCGACGGCGCGGCTTGGACGAGCCGATTTCATCGTCGGTCCCGGCAACGCGGCGGCGGTGGCGTTTGTCGATTCCTGGCCGGGCTGGACCGCCCCGGCGGCGGTGCTTTACGGGCCAACAGGCTCGGGTAAGTCGCATCTGGCGGGGATTTGGGCCGAACTGGCCGGGGCCAAGACCCTTGCGGCCAGCGAACTGGCTCCCGATTGCCTGTCTGATCCCGCGCCGCTGGTGATCGAAGATGTGGACACGGCGCCGCTTGGCCGCGAGCGTGAAGCGGTGCTGTTTGCCTTGCTGGAACGCGGTCACGCCCTGATTTTGACAGCGGCAGCGCCGCCCGCCTCCTGGAGCCCCGAGATTCCCGACTTGCTGTCGCGTTACGCCGCCTTGCTGGCGTTTCCGCTGTGGGCCCCTGATGAGGCGCTGCTGGAAGGGCTGGCGCGCAAGCTCTTTGCCGACCGCCAAGTGCAAGTGCCCGAGGCAGTGATCGTGCAGATGATCCGGGCCCTGGAACGCTCGCCAGGGGCGGTGCGCGATTTCGTGGCGCGGGCCGATAGTAAGGCGCTGGCCGAAAAAC
>JARLIR010000225.1 GCA_031291635.1 Rhizomicrobium sp.
CGCTCGAAGCTTTCGGTGATGACCGCGCGCACGCCGAGCAGCTTGGGCCCTTTGGCCGCCCAATCGCGCGACGAGCCGGTGCCATATTCCTTGCCGCCGAAAACCACAGCCGGAATACCATCTGCCTTGTACTTCGCAGCGGCATCGAAAATCGCCATCTCGTCGCCGGAGGGATAATGGATGGTGTTGCCACCTTCCTTGCCACCCAGCATTTCGTTGCGGATGCGGATATTGGCGAAGGTGCCACGCTCCATCACTTCGTGATTGCCACGGCGCGAGCCATAGGAATTGAAGTCCTTGGGCGTGATGCCATGCTCCTGCAAATAAAGCCCCGCAGGGGCTGCCGGTTTGATCGAACCGGCAGGTGAGATGTGATCGGTGGTGATGCTGTCGCCGAACAAGGCAAGCACGCGCGCGCCTTTGATATCGGTGAGCGGCGCCGGGGTATGGCCCATGCCTTCAAAGTACGGCGGATGCTTCACATAGGTCGAAGCGGCATCCCACTCATAGGTCTTGCCTTCGGTGATCTTCACCTTGCGCCAATTGATGTCGCCTTCGAAGACGTTGGCATAACGGGCGCGGAAGGCCGAGGCCTTCACGGCTTTGCGCACGGCCGTGGCGATTTCGGCGGTGCTGGGCCAGATGTCTTTGAGGAACACCGGCTTGCCGCCCTTGCCTTTGCCGAGGGGTTCGGTGGTCAGATCGATGGTCATTGAACCGGCCAAGGCATAAGCCACCACCAGCATCGGCGAGGCGAGATAATTGGCTCGCACCTGCTGATGCACGCGGCCTTCGAAATTGCGATTGCCCGAAAGCACCGAGGCCACGGCCAGATCGTTGGCGGTGATGGTCTTGGCCACCGCCTCGGGCAGGGGACCGGAATTGCCGATGCAGGTGGTGCAGCCGTAACCGACGAGATTAAAGCCGAGCTTGTCGAGATAGGTATCGACGCCAGCCTTGGCGAGATATTCGGTCACCACTTGGCTACCCGGCGCCAGCGAGGTCTTCACCCAGGGCTTCACTTTAAGGCCCAATTCGACGGCCTTTTTGGCGACCAGACCCGCACCCACCATCACGGAGGGATTGGAGGTGTTGGTGCAAGAGGTGATGGCCGCGATCACGACATCGCCGTGACCCAGCGTATATTTTTCGCCTTCGACTGCGACCCGCGCCTCATCGCTGCTTTTCTTGTAGCGGCTGGTCAGAGCGTTGGCGAATTCGGTGGCGGCAATGGCCAGCGGCACGCGATCCTGCGGCCGCGCCGGACCAGCAAGGCTGGGCACGACCAAACCCAGATCCAGTTCCAGCGTCTCGGTGAAGACCGGATCGAGGCTCTTGGCGGTGCGGAAGAGGCCTTGCGCCTTGGCGTATTTTTCCACCAGCGCGACGCGGGCGGGCTTGCGGGCGGTACCTTTCAGATAGTGTAGCGTCTCGGCATCAATGGGGAAGAAGCCGCAGGTGGCGCCATATTCCGGGGCCATATTGGCAATGGTGGCGCGGTCTTCCAGCGTCATCTCATCCAGGCCCGGGCCATAGAATTCGACGAATTTGCCGACCACGCCTTGCTTGCGCAGCATCTGGGTGACGGTGAGGACGAGATCGGTGGCGGTGGTGCCTTCCGGCATTTTGCCGGTGAGGCGGAAACCCACCACTTCGGGGATCAGCATCGAAATCGGCTGGCCCAGCATGGCCGCTTCCGCTTCAATACCGCCGACGCCCCAACCGAGCACGGAAAGGCCGTTGATCATCGTGGTGTGGCTGTCGGTGCCGACCAGCGTATCGGGGAAGGCGTAGGTCACGGTGGCGCCGCGCTTATCCTTGCCTTTGCGGGTCCAGACGGTCTGCGCCAGATATTCCAGATTGACCTGATGGCAAATGCCGGTACCGGGGGGGACGACGCGGAAATTGTTGAAGGCCTGTTGGCCCCAACGCAAGAAGGCATAACGCTCGCGGTTGCGTTCGTATTCGATGGCAACGTTCTGTTTGAACGAGGCTTTGGCGCCAAAATTGTCCACCATCACCGAATGGTCGATGACAAGGTCGACTTCGGCCAAGGGATTGATCTTGGTGGGATCGCCGCCCAAGGCCTTCATGGCATCGCGCATGGCGGCCAGATCGACCACGGCGGGCACGCCGGTCAGATCCTGCATCAGCACACGGGCCGGACGGAAGGCGATTTCGCGATTGGACTTTTTGCTCTTCAGCCAAGCGGCCAAGGCCTTGATGTCGGCAGCGGTGACGGTGGTGCCGTCCTCGTGGCGCAGCAGATTCTCGAGGAGAACCTTCATCGCATAGGGCAGACGGGAAATGCCTTTGAGGCCGTTTTTCTCCGCGGCTGTCAGGCTGAAATAGACATAAGACTTGCCGCCCGCCGACAAGGTCCGGCGAGACTTGAAGGAGTCGAGGCTGGGTTTCACGAACGGCGCCTTTGATGTTGGGGGTGAGAACAGGCTTGGTTTAGGGCAATTCTAAAGCGATTCCAATAGCCGTTAACAGAGACGGGCTTTGCCGCGTCCGGGCACTCATATTAGTCAGTACACAGAAAGTTGTTTGAGCCGCGTCGCCGCCACGCTTGGCAGGCCCCGACAGCGCTGCCATGCTCGCTTCGGACCGCTGCTTCGGGGGCAGGATGACGGCTAGGGGCATGCTGGGGCAGCCCTACGGGGCTGGGGCGGGCTAGCCGGGCATAAAATAGCCCGAATTCCTTTGTTACACTTTGGGATGAGAGGGACAGCGTGAGCCCCCGAAAGAGACCAACAACCTGATGCGGGCGTTCGCTCTTCTTCTCGGCGCGTTCCTAGCCTTAGCGTCTGCGACGCAGGCGCGAGAAAACACGTATTATGCGCCCCCCCGCTTCAACGATATCGCCCAGGGAACCTACCAAGCAGGCGATACGCGCTTCACGCTGGATTGCTATCAAAATGCGTTTCTGATGCGCTTTGTCGGCCAGCCGGAAATTTTCGTGCTCTATGCCGATTACGGCTCCATGGGCGCGCGGGTGCTGCAATTTGATTCGGGTACCATCGCGATCCAGGTCATGGGCTGGGGCGGGATGACGGTCTACACCGACGATCACCCCGAAGGCTTGCCCACATCGAAGGTAGGGGAATCGGCTTCCCCGGTACTGCCAGCCGTCTCCCTGGCCCAGATTCAGAGCGCCGCCGATGATGACGCCAGCCATCTGTCCAATAACCGCGGGCTGAAACTGTCCTTTCAGGCCGATGCCAATGCCGTCGCCGACAATGCGGTGCGGGCGCTGGCCTTCGACACCATGGAAAATGCCGCGCGCGGCATCGACCGTTTCACCGCCAACCCTGCCGCCCGCAACGCCTTCGGCCAGCGCATCAGCGCCGTGCATATCGCCATCGCCGACAAGCCTTATATCCGGATCGCTGATCGCATCCTGGTGGTGACGTTCAATCCGCGCACCGGCTATTTCGGCCGCGCCTCCTCCAAAGCCATCAGCTTCGCGCTGGGCAAAATGTTCGCGATCCCGTCGAATTAGGCTAGGCAAGCTCACCGGCATCATCGTCCAGGCGGGAGCGCCGTATTTTCACGCGGAGACGCGGAGACACGGAGTTCTTGCTTAGCTTTGGCACTCGGCGAGTGGTGCGCGCCAAATGGGCATAATTCTCCGCGCCTCCGCGTCTCCGCGTGAACCCTTTTTCTAGTGTTGCGATCAGAGTCCCCGAGACGATGCTGGCGCTATGGCACCCTTAGCACAAATGTGCTGGCCGGGGATGACAGGTTTGCTCTACGCCGTGCGTTGATCCAGCATTTCGAGTTTGGCGAGTTCGACATGGGCGCGCAGCTCGATCTCGTCCAGCACGCTTTGCAGGCGCGGATCGGCGAAGGCTTCGTGGCGGCGGGTGACGGCGCTGGCCAAGCGGTTGAGGGTGGCGCGCGAAATACCGCCCGCCAAAAGCCCCTGCTGCACCTGATCCAACATATCGAGCAGTTGCTCGCCATGTTTGAGACCGCGCGAGCGGCCTTCGGTGGAATCTTCCATGCCTTGCAGAGCGAGAATGGAATCGAGCGCAGCGATAGGACCAGGGCCAGCGATCATGCTGGCATGCGGCTCTTCGGACATGGTGGAAACCGAAAATGCGCCGCCGCTCTGCTGCGTCCCTTTCGAGACGCGGCGGAGAGTGCTGCGGTCCACTTTACCGGTGCCGTTGATTTCCATGACGCGTCTCGCCTACTGCGACAGCGCAGCATTACAGATAGTGGTTAAGGCTTTATTGCCTAATCCCACCCCAGCACTCGCTTATGCGCGGTGGTAGGGATGGCCGGCCAGAATGGTCAGCGCCCGATAGACTTGTTCGGCCAGCATCGCCCGCACCAACAGATGCGGCCAAGTCTGCGGCCCGAAGGCCAGGCTGCGCCCGGCACGGATGCCTTCCAGCGTGCCCAGCCCATCCGGGCCACCGATGACAAAGCACAAATCCTTGGTCCCGGCGTCGCGCAAGGCGCCCAGCATTTCGGCGAAATCCTCACTCGTCATGCCTTTGCCCTTGGCATCGAGCAGGACGATATGGGCGCCGACCGGCACCCGCCCGACCAGCTTCTCCGCCTCTTCGGCCATGCGCTTTTTGACATCGCGATGCTTGGAAACGGAGACTTCTTCGACGGTCACGGTGGGAAAGCCCATATTGCGGCCCATCAGGGCCGCTCTATGGATGAAATCATCCGTCAGGGTGCCTTCCGCCGTGCTGCGCGAAAAGCCGACCGCCAGAATGGTCAGACGCATGGTCTTATTCCCCGCACCTCTAAGCCGCCTTAAGCCTTCGCGGGCTTGGCGCGCTTGGGCTCATCGACGCTCCACATGCCTTCGAGATCGTAATAGCTGCGTACTTCCGGACGGAAAATGTGCACGATCACGTCGCCAGCATCGACCAAAGCCCAATCGCCTTGACCGGCACCGTTGACAGGGCGGGTGCCGTAGCCAGCCTCTTTCAAGCGCCGCGCCAGATGCTCGGCAATGGACGAGACATGGCGTGAGGAGCGTCCGCTGGCCACCACGATGGCATCGCAAAGCGACGAACGGCCCGCCAGATCGATGGTCATGATCTCTTCGGCTTTGTCGTCATCCAGCGAGGTCAAAATGCGCTGCAACAGGATGGGATCGGCGGAATAGGTGGGATCGATCGGCGTCGCTTGTGGGGCCTCTACAGTCTCGACGGCCTCGCTCGTGTCGTCGAGCGCTTCCGGCATAACCGGCTGCACCACCGGCTTGCGCGGCGCGCGCGGCTTCTTGACGGGTGTCTCCGCGACCGGCGCAACAACAGGCGCCTCGACCTTCGCGGCGACAGGCTTCTTGGCAACCTTCTTAGCAAGCGGAGCGGCGACGGCCTTCTTGGCGGTCTTCTTGGCGACTGGCGCGACAGCCTTCTTGGCGGTCTTTTTTGCGACTGGCGCGATGGCCTTCTTGCCAGCCTTCTTGGCAACCGGTGCGACAACCTTCTTGGCAGTCTTTTTTGCGACCGGTGCGACAACCTTCTTGGCGGTCTTCTTGGCTATCGGGGCCACGACTTTCTTGGCCTTGCGAACGACGACCGGCTTCTTGGCGGCCGTCTTACGCGCGACCGGCTTCTTGCCAACGATCTGCTTGGTGACCTTGGCAACAACCTTTTTGGCGGCGGACTTCTTGGCAATCGCCTTAGGGGCGAGCTTGGCAATCGGCTTCTTGGCTACGGTCTTCTTGCCAACTTTGCCGACAGGCTTCTTGGCCGCACGCGTCTTGACGACGGGCTTCTTGGCGACGGGTTTCTTGGCAGCAGGCTTCTTGCCAGAGGCGATGGCCTTCTTGCGGACGGGGACAGCCTTCTTCGCGGTGGCTTTTTTGGCGGCGGCTTTTTTACCGGCGGGCTTCTTCGCGGGCGCTTTGGTCAGGGTCTTTCTCCGTCTGGCAATCAGATATGTGTCGGCATTTCGCCGGAATGTATCACTTGTGCAGGGGCCTCGCCACCACGTGCCCGAATGGCTGTGGCGCTGGTCTCATTGCGCCGTCCATCAACGATGGTGATGCGATGGCCCATGACTTGGATGGCTTTGGCTTTCAAGGGCGCCAGCACAAAGCCGGGCCGCAAAACCACCGCAGCGGGCACTGCGTTCAAAATATCTCGCCAGTGCTGCCAGCGATGGAACTGCTCCAAATTGTCGCTGCCCATCAACCAAACAAAGCGAAGTTGCGGGAAGCGGGTCCTCAGCAGGCGGACCGTGTCGTTGGTATAGCGGCTCTTTATGGTGTCTTCGAGGCCGCTGACGATGAGGCGGCGATTGCCCCGCGCCATGCTGCGCGCGCCTTGCAAGCGACGGGCGAGCGGCATCATGCCATTTGTCGCCTTCAGCGGATTCTGCGGCGAGACCAGGAGCCAGACATAATCGAGCGGCAAGCGCTTCAGCGCTGTCTCAGCAACATAGCGATGACCCGCATGGGCCGGATTGAAGGAGCCGCCGAAGAGGCCAATCGTCAGGCCAGTCGCCACGGGGCCGGGAGGACGCAGCCATGTCATCGGGGTCGGGCCATCAGGGTCGCACTTGCCCATTGCCGCGCACGACGTATTTGAAGGTGGTCAGCTGTTCGACGCCGACGGGGCCGCGCGCGTGCATCTTGCCAGTGCCGATGCCGATCTCTGCCCCCATACCGAACTCGCCGCCATCGGCAAATTGGGTGGAGGCATTCCACAGCACGATGGCCGAATCGACACCTTCCAGGAAATGCTCAGCCGCCAACGCATCTTCGGTGATGATCGCCTCGGTGTGGTGACTGCCGTAATGCTCGATATGGGCGATGGCCTCGTCCACATCCTTCACCTGCTTCACGGAGATGATGGCGTCGAGATACTCGGTGGACCAATCGGCTTCGCTGGCCGGTGTGGCGGCGGGATAGAGTTTCCAGATGGCATCATCGCCGCGGATTTCGCAGCCTTTGGCGGCCAGATCATCGAGGATCTGCACCGTCAGCGCCGCATCCACAGCACGGTCGATCAGCAGCGTTTCGGTCGAGCCGCAAACGCCGGTGCGCCGCAGCTTGGCATTGACGACGATGGCACGGGCTTTTTCAGGATCGGCGGCGGCGTGCACGTAAGTGTGGCAAATGCCTTCCAGATGCGCCAGCACCGGCACACGGGCTTCGGCCTGTACCCGCGCCACCAGCGATTTGCCGCCGCGCGGAATGATGAGATCGACGCTGTTATTCAGACCCTGCAAGAGCAGGCCCACGGCCGCGCGGTCGGTGGTCGGCACCAATTGGATGACCTCGGCAGGCAAATGCGCCTCTGCCAGACCCGCGCGCAGAGCGGTCAAAATCGCCGCCGAAGATTTGCCCGATTCCGAACCGCCGCGCAGGATCACGGCATTGCCGGATTTCAAGCACAGCGCCGCGGCATCCGCGGTCACATTGGGGCGGCTCTCATAAATGATGCCGATGACGCCGATGGGTGTGGCGATGCGGGCGATGTCGAGACCATTGGGGCGGCTCCAGCGCGCCAGCTCGCGCCCCACCGGATCAGGCAGCGCCGCAATTTCTTCCAGCCCCTTGGCCATGGCTTCGATGCGGGGCTCGTCAAGCTGCAAACGATCCAGCATGGCGCCGGAGAGGCCGTGTTCGCGAGCCCCCGCCATATCCTCGGTATTGGCGCCAAGGATGGCAGCTTTTTGCGCCCGGATGGCGGCAGCGGCGGCGATCAGCGCGGCATTCTTGGTGTCGGTAGCGGCTTCGCGAATGGCCTTGGCGCCTTTGCGCGCGGCCTTGCCCAAAGCGTTCATCATGTCCGCGAGATCGTCGCTCATGCATCCACCGTGAGAGTCAGATCATCGCGATGGATCATCTCATCGCGGCCGGGATAACCCAAGATGGCTTCGATCTCGAGGCTCTTCTTGCCTGCAATGCGTTCGGCATCGCCAGCGCCATAAGCGGTGAGGCCACGGGCGATTTCGAGGCCGGTCTGGTCGCGGATGATCACCGCGTCGCCGCGCTCGAAGCGGCCGTCGATCTGGCGGATACCCGCAGGCAGCAGGCTGGAGCCGGACTTCAAGGCCCGCACTGCGCCGTCATCGATGATGAGGACGCCTTGGGGATGCAAAACCCCGCCAATCCAGCGTTTGCGCGCCGCGGCAGGGGTTTCGGAAGCAAAGAAACGGGTGTTGCGGCCACCGCTGCGAATAGCGGCAATCGGGTTCAGTGTTTTGCCCTTGGCGATCACCACATCGCTGCCCGCCACCACGGCGATCTTGGCAGCGATGATTTTGGAAGTCATGCCGCCACGGCCAAAGCCCGACACCGAGCCGCCTGCCATGGCTTCGATCTCGGCGGTGATCACCGGCACGCTGGGAATATGTTCAGCCGTCGCATCAAGGCCGGGATTGGCCGTATACAGACCATCGACATCCGACAGCAGCACTAGGCAATCGGCTTCCATCATGGAGGCGACGCGGGCGGCGAGCTGATCGTTGTCGCCAAATTGAATTTCGCTGGTGGCAACGGTGTCGTTTTCGTTGATCACCGGCACGGCACCCAGCGCCAGCAGCGTTTTCAGCGTGGCGCGGGCGTTGAGATAACGGCGGCGGTGTTCCATATCATCAAGGATGAGAAGGACTTGCGCGGCCGTGATCTCTTCAGCCCGCAGCACTTCGGCCCAGGCCCCGGCGAGACGCACCTGCCCCGCTGCGGCCGCGGCTTGGCTTTCTTCCAGACGCAAAGCACCGGGCTTCAGCTTCAACGCGCGCCGTCCCAGCGCGATGGCACCGGAAGAGACCAGCACCACCTCTTTGCCTTCATGCTTCAGGGCCGCGATATCGCCAGCCAGCGACTTCAGCCACTCACGGCGCAAGGTTCCCGTCTCGGCATCGACCAGAAGCGAGGAGCCGACTTTAATGACGACAAGTTTCGCAGCGGCCAGAACGTCTGTCACGGCTTCCACTCGGCCTTGGGTTTGCCGGCGCTGCGCTCTTTGTTGCGGCGGGCACCGATGAATTCGGCCATGGCGCGCAGCACATCAGTGACGCCTTCACCGGTCACGCCAGAGATCACGAAAACATCGTGGCCACAGGCTTTTTTCAGCGCCGCCTTCTTTTTGGCGAGTGCCTCTTTGGGAATGGCATCGACCTTGTTCAGCGCCACGATCTCGGGCTTGCCGATCAGGCCTTGGCCGTAAGCGTCCAATTCGGCGCGGATGGATTTGTACGCGTAACTGATTTCGCTTTCGGTGCCGTCGATCAAATGCAGGATGGCGCCGCAGCGCTCGGCATGGCCGAGGAAGCGGTCGCCAAGCCCGACGCCTTCATGGGCGCCTTCGATCAGACCGGGCAGATCAGCGATGACAAAATCGGTGGCATCGATGCGCACCACGCCCAATTGCGGCGCCAGGGTCGTGAAAGGATAATCGGCAATCTTCGGCTTGGCTTCGGAGACGCGCGACAGGAAGGTCGACTTGCCCGCATTGGGAAGCCCGATCAAACCGGCATCGGCGATCAGCTTCAGCTTGAGGACGATGATCTTCTCTTCCGAATCCTGTCCCGGATTGGCATGGCGCGGTGCTTGATTGGTCGGGCTTTTGAAATGGGCATTACCGAAACCACCATTGCCGCCCTTGAGCAGCTTGACGCGCTGGCCCTCGACCGACAGATCCGCGATCAGCGTCTCGCCATCTTCCTCGAAGATTTGCGTGCCGACGGGTACGCGCAAAATCGCGTCGTCGCCGCCAGCGCCATGCATATCCTTGCCGCCGCCGCCAGCGCCATTCTTGGCGCGGATCAGTTGCTGGAAGCGATAATCGATCAGGGTGTTGAGGTTGTCGGCCGCTTCGGCCCAGACGTCGCCGCCCTTGCCGCCATCACCACCCCAAGGCCCGCCATACTCGATATATTTCTCACGCCGGAAGGCGACGCAGCCGTTGCCGCCGGCGCCGGATTGGATCGTGACCTTGGCGATATCGAGAAATTTCATAAGAACCTCATTTCACGCGGCCTTTTTTCGCCCGAAATGCTCGCGCGTCAACATGGTCCGATTGCACAATATCGCTTCACCGCGGGCGACACTGTGGCGTTTTTCGACCCCAACGGCCTCAAAACCCAATTTGCGCAGCACTTGGCCGGAAGCGAGATTATCATGATACCAGCCCGCCCAGACTTCGGTGGCCTTCATATCGTGGAAGGCGAAAGCCAGCAGCTTGCGCACCGCTTCGGTGGCATAACCCTGGCCCCAGAAGGGCTTGGCGATCCAATACCCGATTTCGTAGCGGCTTTCTTTGAGGTGCAGGCCGCAAAGGCCGATCACCTTCAGATTTTCCTTACGCAGGATGGCGAATTCATAAGCCTCGCCCCTGGCGCGCAATTCCACTGCTTTGGCGAGAAACGCTTTGGCGTCGGCTTCGCTATAGGGGTGGGGGGCGGTCGCCAGGAATTTGGCAACATCATAATCAGCCAGCCCTTCCGCCAAGGCCGGGGCATCGCCCGGCAGGGGCTCGCGTAAGAGCAGTCTGAAACTCTCCAATTGAGGCACGGACGTATCCCTTTCACTATTTCAGGCAAGGGAACAAAAAAGGGAGATGGCGGACCATCTCCCTTGCCTCAATGGGCCGCCAAAGTCGTGGCGGCCTATGTCTTCAGCCGCCTATTCTGCTGCCGTCTTCACGGCCATCGTCGCGTCGGTAATCGCCGGCGCTGCCGGAAGCACCGATACAAACGTGCGGCGCTTGAAGCCTTTCTTGAAGGCGACATGGCCGTCCGTCAGCGCGAACAGGGTATGGTCTTTGCCAATGCCCACGTTCTTGCCGGGATGGAACTGCGTGCCGCGCTGACGGATGATGACGTTGCCGGCCACAATGGCTTGGCCGCCGAACATCTTCACGCCAAGGCGTTGGCCAGCGGAGTCGCGCCCGTTGCGGGAGGAACCGCCTGCTTTCTTATGTGCCATGGAGGTCTCCCTTACGCCGAAATAGCGGTGATTTTGATCTGGGTGAAGGGCTGGCGATGGCCGCGCTTACGATGGGTATTTTTGCGGCGCTTTTTCTTGAAGGCAAAAACCTTCTCGCCTTTACCCTGAGCCAGAATTTCGGCTGTGACCGAAGCGCCTACGACCAGCGGAGCGCCCGTCTTGGGGTTTTCGCCGCCAAGCACAAGGACTTCGCCGAGTTTCAGCTCGGAGCCAACGTCGCCTGCGACCTTTTCAATGGAGAGGACTTCGTCCTGCACCACTTTATATTGTTTGCCGCCCGTGCGGATTACCGCGAACATGAGCCAAGTCCCTGAATTGAATGGTTTTCCCGAAAGACCAGGGTCCCTCGGCGAGCGGCGCAATATACTGACGAAAGTCCCACCGTCAAGCGCCAGGTTGGCCGTCCGGAAGATTTGCGCCGATTCAGTCGCCGCAGCGGGGTCGCGCAGCGCTTTCTGTTGCCAGAATGCCATCATAGCGTGCGTTTTTCCTGTACACTCGTAGCCAGTGGCTCTTTCGCGCGTTTGTTTTGGGCAAAATAGGGGGCGATGGCGATGGCATCGGGGCGAATCTGGGTGAGTCTTGGTTTTTTGCTGCTGGCGCCTGCCACGGCGGCCGCCGACACCGAGAAAGCCGGGGTGCTCTCGGTCATCTGGGAAAACGACATCTTCTTTAAGACCGACCGCGACTACACCAACGGCGCCGAGATCAGCTACACCACCCCGCCCAACGACAATATCGACGCCATTGTCGGCTTTGCCCGCGTCTTGCCGCTGTTCGCCGACCAGGGCGAGGTGCGCACCAGCTATTCCATCGGCCAGGACATCTTCACCCCGCTGCACACGGCCTTGACCGTGCCGCTGCCGAGCGAACGGCCTTATGCCGGTTTCAGCTATCTCTCTTTGGGACTGATGCAGGCCAATCCCGACCGGCTCGACCAGCTGGAGCTGCAGCTCGGCGTGGTGGGGCCGATGGCCCTGGCCAAGGAAAGCCAGTTCTGGGTCCATTCGATCATCGCCGACGTCAAACCCAAGGGCTGGCATTACCAGCTGCACAACGAGCCCGCCGTGAACCTCTATTATGAGCGCAGCCTCAAGGTCATTCCGCGCCAATCGCTGTTGGGGGTGGTGCTGGATATCGAGCCGCATCTCGGCGGTGCCGTGGGTACGGTTTATGACTATTTGAACGCCGGGGCGATGGCGCGGCTGGGCTTCAACCTGCCGGATGATTTCGGACCCTTGCGGATGCAGCCGGCCCTGCCGGGATCGTCCTATTTTGAACCGGAGGCAGGCTTTTCCGCTTACGCCTTCGCGGGTGTCGATTGCCGCGTCATGGGCCGCAACATCTTCTTGGACGGCAACAACTGGCGCGCCAGCCCTTCGGTCGACAAAGACCGCTTCGTCGGAGATCTGACGGTCGGTGCCGCCGTCACCTTCTCGCATATGCGGCTAGCCTTCACCCACGTCTTCCGCACGCGCGAATACAAAACCCAAACCTCCTCGGACCAATTCGGCGCCGTGAGCTTGAGTTTCCGGATGTGAGGGATGTCTTGCTTCTGCCGCACTAATTGCCCGCTGCCACGCGCACCGGGCTCTGCTCGCTGAGGCTTGCGCTCTCTTCGATCGGCGTGACGGGATCGGAGCGTGGCGGGACCGGAGCAGGCAAGGCGGCGAATTGAAGCTTGGCGGGCTGGGCGCCGAGATCGGCGTACACCGTGAGCAGAGAGACCCATTTTAAGGGGCTGGCCCCGTCTTGGCGCTCCAACCAGCGATAGCCGGTGTCCAGCCAGCTGCGGATCTCATCACTGTGATTATCGAGGACGAAATCGCCTTTGTCGGTGACCACCGTCAGAACTGTATGGAGACCAAATTTTGGCGTCTCGGCGATGGCCAAGCGCAGCGCCTGGGTGGGTAGTCCCGCCGCGATCAGGTCTTTGCGCTTGGCGAGCGCGTAGTCTTCGCAATCGCCGTAGCCATCGGTCGGGATCGTCCAATATTCGGCGCGGCGGTAATGGGCCTCGTCACTTTGCTGCCAGATCTTATGATTGACCGTTTGGTTGACGCTCTGAAGCAGAGCCCAGCTCTGGTCGTTCAGGGTCAGCACCTCGCTGCCATTCGGAGTGGCCAGGCATTGGTCGGCAAAGCGGCTGCAAAAGCCCACGAAGCCGAAGGGTAAGGTCACGGCGAGGCGCTCACGGGGCATCGGGACTGTGGCGGTGGGCAGCGCGGGCGGAACCGTCGTGCAACCCGCCAGCAAAAGGGCGGCGAAGGCTTGCAACAGGATATTCCTTTGGCCGCTCAACATCGCCCACTCCGCGCGTTCACACGCGTCACGAGGGTGACCGAAGTAAGTTAATGAGGACCACAACCAACGCCGCTAGATTGTCGATTGGGGATTTTGGTGTAGTAAATGAACAATTTTAAGATGTATCCGCAACTTTGAGGACTATGAAAATCCGAGCGCGGACGGGTTTGACGGCGAAAATTACAGTGCAAATGCAGCGCTATATCACGTCATCGCGCTTTTCGTGCAGTAATGACGCGAAAACTTACAATAACAATAACTCGCGAATACTTGGAATAATGTGCCTGTCGAAGATGACGCAGTGCGGATCTTTATCAGGACTGCCGCTCTTGAAACGTCCTTGGCGCACCCCCACCTTTATGGGGTTCTTTGACAGCGTGAAACCCTGCGAAAGCTTGGTATTGCCGATACCGGGGATGGGCCAAAGATTTTCGCCGAACAATTATCTTGCCGAAGGCGCTGAGCAAAAGCTTCAGGCGCAGTCGCAACAGACCGTCGCGCCGACTGCTGCTGCTCCGCCATGGGACGTCCCCGGGCAGAACGTGATTTTTCCCTCTTTTCAATGAGATGGCGTCCAATTGTGGCATTCGTTTGCCAATTTGGACGCCGCTCACCAGACTTTTTCTTGAACAATTATCTTGCTGAAGACGTGCGCTATTGTTCGCCCACACCGCCATTGAGGTTGAGGCCGGTCACTTCGATTTCGCGGCTCACCGGCGCAGCGGCAGTTTTTTGCGGCACGCAGACGCTGGTGCGGAAGCTGAAGAACATATCGCTCGTGCCCCAGCGGCGCAGATTGGTGCGCTCGGTGCAATCCTTGACCCAGACCTTGGGCGTGCATTTCAGCATGCCGTCCTTGAAATGGCGCAAGGCCTCGCTGGAGGCGCATTCCAGCACTTGGCCGCTGGCATAGGTGCCCGCCATGCCTTGATCGGTTTGCAGGACATCACCGACGGTGATCTTCAGATGGGCGCCAGGAATGCAGCGCAACACTTCGCCTTCAAGGCCGCCATCGATCCAGGTCTCGGCCACCATATGGGAGGCGGGAAATTCGCGCCCCTCGGGCGAGATGCAGACCGCATGCACCGATTTGACCACGGTGGCTTCCTGCATCAGGCATTGGCCGGTGGTGGAGATGGCAACGCCGATAGCGCCGATTTCACCGCTGTGATTGTTGACCGTTACGTATTCGTTCGAGCCGCCGTAGATGACGATGTTGTTGTTGGCGCTCGCACTGGCGCTCGCATTGGCACTGGCGCTGGCATAAGCCGAGGCAAAGGCACTGGCTTCCGCCGAACCCGAGCCGCCTTTGTTGATGACGATGGATTTGTTGATTTCGATATTCTTGTTGATGGTGATGTTCTTGGAATTGTCGATCGTCTTGTTGATCGTCACCGGCTTATAGATGTTGATGTCTTTGTTGATCGTCACCGGCTTGTAGATGTTGATGTTCTTATTGATGGTGACGGGCTTGTTGATGGTGATGCCGCCGCCCTTGCCGCCGTTATTGCCGCCGCCATTGCCACCATTACAATTGGCGCCGGGCTGACTACCGCCGGAATGTCCCGTGGAGAGTCCACCGGCCTCGGCCGCGCTCATCAGCGGGATTACAGTCAAGGCGGTCGAAACCAGCAAGGCGGTTGCCAACTTCCAAGGCTTCGGCGACATGCTATAGCTCCTTCATGTCCACGGCAGTTTGCGTGGAATCGGTCTGCCGCCAACACTTCACGAACTATGCCAAAAGCTGCCTTGCGAAAGCCGGGTTTGGTGGTTCAAATCGGGACAAGTCCCGGACTCTTCCGGGAAAGAGGACGTGCATGATCCCGATCTCGGACGACACCCCCACACGGCGCACGCCTTTCGTGACCTGGGCGCTCGTCCTCACCTGTGTCGGTGTCTATCTCTGGCAGCTGCAGCAGCACGGCGACGCTTATGGCGATGCCATCAATATGTACGGCTTCACCCCGTCACGGCTGATGTCGCCCCAAATTGAGCCAAGCGACACACCGTCTGCCGCGCCGACACTGACCATCTTCACCTCGATGTTCCTGCACGGCAGCTTCCTGCATCTGGCGGGAAACATGCTGTATCTGTGGATCTTCGGGAACAACATCGAAGATGCCATGGGGCATGTCCGCTTCCTGCTCTTCTATCTCTTGAGCGGTATTGCCGCAGCCTTGACCATGGCCTTCATGGATCCGCTCTCGATCCACCCCATGGTGGGGGCCTCAGGCGCCATTTCCGGCGTCTTGGGCGCTTATATGCTGCTCTTTCCACGCGCCCGCGTGACCGTGCTCGTGCCCTTGCTGATCATCCTTTATCCCTTCCGCATCAATGCGGTGTGGGTGATGGGGGTGTGGTTCGCGATGCAGCTTCTGGCACTCACAGGCCCGGATACCTCCGGGATCGCGTGGTGGGCCCATGTTGGCGGCTTTGCCGCTGGCATCGCCCTGACACCCTTCCTCAAAGCCGCCGACGTGCCGTTCTTCGGCCCGCGCGTCACCCGCGGCCCCTGGGGACGCTGAGCCTTCCGGCCCTGTGGCACGGCTTTCGCTGAGTGCTTCTCCAGGCGGAGCGGATTTGTTCCGAACTGGGAACAGCCCGCCAAGGGAAGACAAAGCGATGAAACATAAGAACAGCCATTTGTTGGTGGGATATTGGTCCAGACTCCGCAGCGGTCGGGATGTCCCCGATCAGGCCGATATCGATCCACGCGCCATCAAGCGCCTGCTGCCTTATGTCTTCATCCTGGATGCCCAGAATCCGCAGCGGCCGATCTACCGCCTCGCCGGCACCGCGCTCTGCGAGCGTTTCGGTTTTGAGCTAAAAGGCACTGGCTTTCTCGCCCATTGGGAAGCCCAATCTTCGCTGGCTTTGGCCTCGCTGCTGCAGCAGGCCCAGACCTTGATGCAGCCAGTCTGCCTCTCCTCCATCGCTGCCACCGCCGATTGCGGCATGGTTGAACTCGAAACCGTGCTGCTGCCGATCAAATTTGGCGAAAACGGCCCCACCCGCTTCCTCGGTATGGTGCAAATCCTGACCGATATGAGCCAGCTTCTGGGCCGTCCGATCGCCTTCCAGCGCCTCGCTGCCTCGCAAATCATCCGCGAGGACGAGCCGCGCCCGCTGACCAACGCCAATCCGCCGCCGCCGGTCATTATGCCGCCGCCGCCCTCGCTGCGCAGCCATCCGCGCGCGCCGCATTTGCGCCTCGTGGTCAGCCAAGACCGGCCTAGTGCCATGAATTTTGCCGCCGAACCCGCGCTGGAGCGCCTGTTCACGGTGTTCGGACCCGAACGCGCCGGAGTCTGACGGTCTTCTCGAATCTCTTGTCGCTAAGAGCAACTTAGGCCGGGTTCGCACCCGGCCTTTCTTTTTTGCACCTTACGGGCAGCCGACGAGATCAGGGCCCATCCACTGCGCCAGGCGGCTTTTGCAACGTGCTATCCGGGCGCTTATCGACGGGATCGTTGCGCAGGATGTCCTCATCGAAGCGGATGGTGTTGTCCTTCTGCTGCAGATAGGGGATTTCATAGCGTTCCACCGCGTGGCGGTAGAGCTCGAACTTCTCCAGATCTTCCGCCGTTCGTTTGTCACAGCGCTGCCAGGCGATATGCTGGATCTCGGTACACCAAATGTCGAAATCGACCGTCTTGACGGGATAGCGCAGCGTCTGTGCCGAGGCCGGCAGCACCGTTGCAACAGTTGCGAGAGCCAAAACACAGATAATTTTCTTCATGCCCCCACCATACGCCCCCGCCCAGGCGAGCGGAAGGCGCGGTGCGGAGATGCGGCCCGGAATATCCGTCCCGTCTTGTAACAAGGTGTCAGAAGGAAACAGGCGTCAGAGCTTCTCGCTATCGTCGGCGCTGTCATTCTGGGCCGGCCCAGCCTTCTTCCGTTCGGCGTCTGCCTTGGCCTTGGCTGCCACGACCGGCGCCACCTCGGCTTCCAGCCGCGGCAAGGTGATCTCGAAAGATTTGCGACAGGCTTCCGAAGCGGGCAGCTGGGAGGTCACCGTGGCGTTCAAGTGCCAGCAATCCCAATCGGCCTGGGCGCGGGCGGCATCCCGCGGGAAAGCCTCGCGGCCGGTGTTGAGCGCGCGAGCCAGCCGGTCGCGCTGTTCGTGGGTTTTGATGTCGAGGCTGGGCTCGGGATCGACGACCTCTTCGCGCGACAGTTTGAGCGCCTTATCGGCGTAAGCATTGGCCAAACCGGCCAAATCGTCATCGGTGCGCGAGATGGAGCGCGACGCCTCCTGGTCAAAAGCGCCATATTGCGCCTGACCCACAAGGCCGAAGGAATGCGCCAAAAAGGCGAAATTCTTGAACAAAGCCGCCTCAAAGGGGTCGCTCGGCGGGGTCACCGTGTCGAGATTATCGAGTGCGCTGAAATTGACACAGCCGGCCAATGCCAACACCAAGACCAGGAGTGGCCGGGCATCAATTCTCTTCGCCATGAATACTCTCTCCGAAAGACGGGGCATCCCTATACCGCTTTGTGTGGCGCGGGTTAAGCCGGTGTTTACGCCGCAGGATTCAGGTCGCTCAGCATATATAATAAACGAACCGGCCCCGCATAAACGTTCCGTTATGATATCGGCTGCAAACTGGCAAGCCATCAGTATTGGGTAGGAGGGGCGTTTGCCCGCTCACGCACCGGCAATGAACGATACCGACACCGTCGTGGCCCGCTCCAAAGCGGACCGCCGGCGTTTCCGCCGTGTGTCTATCGACCTGCCCGGCAAGCTGTTTATCCCGGCCACCTCCCAAGAATTGCCGTGCACGGTGGTCGACTTATCGCCAGGTGGTGCCAACCTTGCCTGCGAGAGTGAGCTAGCCTGCGATACCCCCATAGTGCTCTACGCCAACACCTTCGGCCGTTTCGAAGGGCAAGTCGTGCGCTGCGAAGGCGGCCAACTCGGTGTTCGCTTTCACTCTACGGCCATGAAGCGTGAGCGCACCGCCGAACAGCTCATTCTGTACATGAACCGCTCGCTGCTCGACGAAGCCGACCTGCGCCGCGATGATCGCACCCCGACCCGCGGGCTCACCCGTTTCGTGCGTCACGACGGCCAGATTGTCGCTTGCGAAGTGCTCGATTTGTCGATGAGCGGCATTTCGGTCAAGACCGACATCCGGCCTGCCATTGGAGAATTCGTACTGATCGGCCAGCTGGCCGGGCGCGTCGCACGTCACCACCAAGATGGCGTGGGTATCGAATTCATCGGCGGTGCCGACAATTCCTCCGAGCGACTGAAGGCCAAGATCGCCATCTCCCGTTAAGCCGTCAAAAGCCCCAGCTCTGCCCGCCTTTTCTTCGACAGACCAGCCGCGATCAGGGCATGGGCTCGGATCAGATAGGCTTTTAAGTCCCTGCTTGGCAGCGCGTCCAGGCGCTCCAAATAGACCCATTGCGACTTGGCCAGATAGGGCGCCTGCTTGATGTCGGGCAGCTGTGTCAGGATGTGGAAACTGTCGCCGCCGGTCTTGAAAGAGAGCGTCTGCGGGCGCTGCCCGACGGGGCTCAGAATGGCGAATATTTTGCCGCCGACTTTGAATACGCGATGGTCACCCCATTGCACCACTAGGCTTGTGGCCGCGAAAGATAGGCAGAGCTTTTCCACCTCGGCTTGGCGCATCAGCTTTGCTCCCGTACCAGATTGGGGCAAGCGTGCAGTTTTGACGATGACAGAGACGCGTTGAGCATGGCGCGATCATCGCTCTGCCTCGGCGCAAACGCTATAATGAAAAAGCGGACACGGCTGTCGCCACGCCCGCTTTCACAATCGCTCGTCAGGCCACCTAGACGCAGTTGGCGTCTTTGGCCTGGAGTCCTTTCAGGTGATAGCAGGCGATATCCGTGAAGGTGGGATTCCCACTCAGCTTTTCGCTGTAATATTGCGGATGATCGTTTTTGCCGGTGGCAGCCAGTTTCTGGAAGTACAGCACCGCATTGTTCCAATCGCCAATCGCGCTGTAGGAATCGGCCAGATTGTCCAAGGCATAAAGATCGTTGGGGTGTTCAGCGTATTCTTTGGCGAAGATCGTGTTGGCGGTTTTGTAATCGCCGTGGCGGTAAGCCTCGACCCCGCTCGTGCTCGAACCACCGCCAAGCTCAGAGTACGAACTCAGCGCGCTGCAGGCCGTCAGCGCCAACGCCGTTGTGCCAAGCATCGCAATGACTGTCATTTTTGAGAAAGTGGATTTCGAGATCATGGCGTTCCCCTTTTTTTGACAGTGCAAACTTTATAACTGTTCTAGTTTTATGGCAAATCGACTTTAGACCCCACGGCACAGGAATCACGAAGCCGTCTCGCAGGACCGCGGAGTAGCTCCAGCACATCGAACGAACAGCTTGGATACAAACGATATTTACCGCATCGCCAGTTCATGGATTTGACTGTTGGCGAGGGTCAGCTTGGCGACGGAAAGCTCTCCAGCGGCATCCAGCGCCGCCAGGAATGTGGTGGTACGGTGCAGTGCATCGCTGTGACCGTCACGCCAGCGCTCAACCGCTTGCGCCCCCGCCTGCCGTCCCGTGCCGCCCGTAACGTCACTCAAGGCAGCGGCGGTTAAAGCGCGCTGACCCGCATACAGATCGTCCATGATGCGCCGGATGGCGAGGCGATCCCAATGCTCGGCGGCGCTGATGCGGCTCGCTTTGCCGCGCAAGCGATCAATGCCGGCAGCCTTGCCGACGGCGAAGAAGGCGCCTGCAACAAGATCGAGATCGAGCCCACGCAAATGTGCCAAAAGCGCGATCTCCGGAAGACCGCCCATCAAGGCCAAGGTGGCGACATCTTCTGCAATATCGACGGGCACACCGGCCTGCGTTAGTTCTGCAATGCGCCCTTCGGTATCTTCCGCTTCATACGGTGAGATGAGGGTCGAGAAGGTGCCACGCAACAGTTCGGCAGCGCTGCGATAGAGGGCGACAGCCTCCGCGAGCTCCGCGCCTTGCGGTAAGTTTGTGATGAACCACAGCCCCAGCCGGCGTAAAATCTGCGCGATGTCACCATACATACTGGTCTGCAGGGTGGCGTCGATTTTGCGATCCAGGGCGTCGATCCGGCGCTTCAACTGCGACAGTCCGAATGCGCCATCGGCAACCGCAAAGGCTCGCACCACACGGGCTTCGGAGGCGCCGGACATTTCCTTCATCCGCGCTACGAACAAGGGCCCGGCCAGATTGACGACGCGATTGGCGACACCATCGGTGATGATCTCGCGCTTGAGGCGATGTTTGCCCAACTCTTCGGGCAGGCGCTGCACGGCCTCGGGCGGGAAATAGGCACTGAGCGCGGGCAAAAAATAGAGATCGTCTGGCAAGTCAGAAGTGATCAGTTCCGCTTTGAGATCCAGCTTGGCATAGGCCAGCAGTACCGCAAGTTCCGGTCGGGTTAGACCTTTGCCCGCTTGTAAACGGCGCCGTATCTCGCCGTCATCGGGCAGGAATTCCACCGTGCGGTCGAGCCGTCCCCGGGCTTCGAGATCACGCATATAGCGTCCTGACGCATCGAGGTCGGCGGCGCCGCGCGCTTCTGCCACCGTCAGCGCCAGGGTTTGATCGTAATTGTCGGTCAAGACGAGGCGCGCGACTTCATCGGTCATCACCGCCAGCAAGGCGTCACGGTCCGCGGGCGTCAGCTCGCCGCGACGCAAGGGCCCGCCCATCAGAATCTTCAAATTCACTTCGTGATCGGAGGTATCAACGCCAGCCGAATTGTCGATGGCATCGGTGTTGATGCGCCCGCCGCCAAGCGCATATTCGATGCGGCCGAGCTGGGTGAGACCGAGATTGGCACCCTCGCCCACCACCTTCGCGCGCAGCTCTTTGCCGTTGATGCGGATGGCGTCATTGGCGCGATCACCGGCTTCGGTTTGGGCTTGGCTACTGGCCTTCACATAGGTGCCAATCCCGCCCAACCACAACAGATCGACCTCCGCCTTGAGCAGAGCCTTGATGAGTTCGTTGGGGGTCGCCGTGACGCCGGTAAGACCGGTCAGAGCCTTCATCTCGGGCGATAGCGCGATTTCCTTCAGACTGCGTGCGAAGACGCCGCCACCATGACTGATCAAGGCGCTGTCGTAATCGGCCCAGGACGAGCGCGGCAAATCGAACAACCGTTGGCGTTCAGCCCAGGCCTTCACTGCATCCGGCGTGGGATCGATGAAGATGTGGCGGTGATCAAAGGCCGCTAGCAGCTTCATGGTTTTCGAGAGCAACGCCCCATTACCGAAGACATCGCCCGACATGTCGCCGATGCCAACGGCCGTGAAGGGTTCGCTCAGGATGTCGCGACCGATTTCGCGGAAGTGGCGCTTGACCGCTTCAAAAGCACCACGCGCTGTGATGCCCATTTTCTTGTGGTCATAGCCATGGCTGCCGCCAGAGGCAAAAGCATCGCCGAGCCAGAAACCGCGGCTCTCGGCAATGCCATTGGCAATGTCGGAAAAAGTCGCTGTGCCCTTATCGGCTGCCACCACCAGATAGGGATCATCGCCGTCGCGCCGCACCACATTTTTCGGCGGCGCCACACTGCCATCGGGATGAAGATTGTCGGTGACGTCGAGCAAGGCGTTGACAAAGGTTTTGTAGGCGGCAATGCCCGTCGCCATGGTCTCTTCGCGGTTTGGATTGAGCGGCATTTGTTTGGGATAGAAACCACCCTTGGAACCTACCGGCACGATGCAGGCATTTTTGACCTGCTGCGCTTTGACCAGCCCCAGAACTTCGGTGCGGAAATCCTCTTTGCGATCACTCCAGCGCAGCCCCCCGCGCGCCACTTTGCCAAAGCGCAAATGCACGCCTTCGACTTGCGGGGAGTAGACAAAAATCTCCACCAGCGGACGAGGCGCTGGCAACTCATCGAGCTTGGCCGATGCCAATTTCAGCGCGAGATAGGGCCTTGGCAGACCGCCAGCATCGCGCTGATAGAAATTGGTCCGCAGCACATTGGCGACGACATTGCGCAAACGCCGCAGGATGCGATCATCATCGAGGCTTTGCACATCGTGCAAGGCTGTTTCGATGCGGGTGTAAAGCGCGTTCGCGGCCTCCTCACTGGCATGATCGGGAGCCAGATGGGCGTGGAACAGAGCGACCAGCATCCGGGCGATGTCCGGATTGCGGCTTAACGCTTGCTCCATATAGTCCTGGCTGAAGGGAACCGCGGCTTGGCGCAGAAATTTTGCCGCCGCACGCAGGATCACAATATCGCGCCAAGCCAGACCGGCCACGATGACAAGACGGTGGAAGCCATCGCTTTCGGCTTCGCCCGCGATCACCGCGTGAAAAGCGGATTCCAGCAGCGGTTTGAGCTCCGGCTCGTCGGCCGAGGCCTGATCGGCACGCTCCATCAGGAAATCGAGCACGAAGGCCTCGCCGTCTTCGATGACGATGGGATAGGCATCCTCGGCGATGACTTTGAGGCCGAAATTCTCGAATACCGGCAGCGATTGGGAAAGTGTCAGGGCAGGGCCCAGGCCGTAGAGCTTGATGTGCAGAACCGAACGCCGATCAGCTTTCTTGCGCGTGACGCGCGCTTCAATTGGTGGTTTGCGCCCCGATCGCGCCAAATTTTCCAATGCCGCAATGTCGTCAGCGCCTTCGGCTGGCAAAAATGCATCGCGATAACGCGCCGGTATACCAGGCGCAGAGAGGCGGAAACGCTGGTGCCCGTCCATATCACCGAAACGTGCCTTCAGCACCTCGAGAAAACCGTCTTCCCACGTGCGAATGGCGGCACGCATCTCCGCCTCCAACGCCGCAATATCAAGAAGCTCAGGCGCACCTTCCTCAAGACTGACGGTATAGACGATGCGGGCGAGAACGGAATCGGTGAGACTCGGCGTCGACTCCATTTGTTGGCCGCCCACGGCCTCCGCTAATAGGGCGTGCAGCTTATCGTGGACTACGCCGTCATAGCGCTCTCGCGGTACGAAAACGATGGCCACCGCGTAACGATCAAAGCGGTCGAAACGCAAAAATAGTTTCAATTTGGGCCGTTCTGTCAGCCGCAAGATGCCCATCGCGGTGTCATAAAGTTCGTCTTCCGAGACCTGAAACAACTCGTCGCGCGGGAACGTATCGATGATGTGCGCCAGGGTCTTGGCGTCGTGGCCGCCCGCAGGCAAGCCAGCGCGGGCCATCACCGCTTCGGCCTTGAAGCGCAAAAGCGGGATATCGCGCGGCGTCAGGCTGTAAGCGCCCGACGTAAAAAGTCCGACAAACCGACGCTCGCCCAAAAAGCGGCCAGCGGCATCGAAGCGTTTGACGCCGATATAATCCATATTCACGCGGCGGTGGACGAGGCTTCGCTGATTGGATTTGGTGACAATGAGCGGGGAGGGTTCGAAGAGAAACTCTTTGAGTTTGGGCGA
The DNA here is from genome assembly GCA_031291635.1 of Rhizomicrobium sp. Taxonomy (GTDB): domain Bacteria; phylum Pseudomonadota; class Alphaproteobacteria; order Micropepsales; family Micropepsaceae; genus Rhizomicrobium. Next base: position 23,629 of record JARLIR010000225.1, read on the forward strand.
TACTTCGGTCACCCCGGGTTCGCGGCGCACGATGCGGGCCTCGCGGTCGGACAAGACGCCGAGCCCAGAGCCATCAATCGGAATCAAGGCACCGCCGTCGTCGTCGCTATAGGCATAGTCGCGCGCGCCTAAGAAGGTGAAGTGGTTATCAGCCAACCACTCCAAAAAGGCGACGGCTTCGCCCTTTTGATCCGCAGGGGCATTGGAAGGCGTGCTCTTCATCTCGGCGATGGCGCTCGCAAGCCCGTCGCGCATAGCACGCCAATCGCGCACCGCCAGGTGAACTTGTGCAAAAGCGGCCTCGGCGCCTTGGAGCAGAGCTTGGCGGCTGTCTTCGTCGAGAATTGGATCGAGCATCACCACGATCACACTGGTCGCGCGACCGGCGATGGAAAGAATGGGATGAAACACAGCGCGCACGGCAAAGCCCTGCGCAGCCACTTCGCCCATTAAGGAATCGAACAAAAACGGAGCATCGTCGTTGACCGCCACCAGCGCGGTCTCTTTGCGCGTATAGTCCGGAATTTCGATGGCAGGATCGATCAACGCGACAACACTGGCGCCGGGGGCGCGCGCCGCGGCCCGTTCCAGCGCCAGTTTTGCCAATGCTATGAGCTCGTGCGCTGTAAATCGCGCCAGGTCTTCCATCGCCCCATTGCGGGTGAGCGCTTCCAGGAAGGTTAGAAGTCCCGGATTATGGCGCGCTGCTTCGGCGCATTGGGTGATGAGTTGCTGGGCTTCGGCGCGGGGGGAATCGGCAAGCACCATGATGACCTGTTCGAGCGTTTTGCTGCGAACAGTCTATGCCGTGATGCTTACTGAAAATACCCCAGGAGCGCCTTGGGCTAAGGCAAAGCAAGCATGGCAGGCTTGCTTTTCTCGCCTGTCAGTCGCTCATACAATAGCGTGGCACCAGCAATTACCCCCGCGGCAAGGATCGTCAGCAAGGCGGCCCACAAGCCCCCCGCAAACGGCTTGAGTAGGCAGGCTGAAGCGGACAGCACGGTAACGGGCGCAAGAAACAGAAACAGCGCTTCGCGATCTCGCAACAAATACGCGATAATGACCGCAGGCGCGGAAGCAAAAACAAGCAGCGCGATCGGCTGGGTTCCAACTGGCAGGGCTAGGAAAGCGCCTGAGCCCCAGGCAAAGCCAGCAAACAGCAGGATGGCGCTAAGATCTTTGGCGAAGTGCTTGAGACTGGAACGCTCAAAGGGTTGCCGCATGGCATGACGATAGGCAACGAGAATGGCGACCGATACTGCGCCGACGAAGAGGCACCAAATCAGCTGCGGCCCTGGACTCATCTCAACGGACAGCGCAACCGTGAGGATGGCAAGCACCGGCAAGGCGAGGCCAGCGTAAAGGCTGCGGCCCAGAATGTTGGCGAGGCGCGCGGTCTCTTCGGCTTCGCTGTGCAGGGCCTTCAGGCGTGCGATAGAACCGCCCCGCCCTTTGGGCTGCGATTGGGGAGCTGGCGTCTCACTAGGATACAATTTTGTGATTGCGACCATCTGGCCCTCCACCTCGGGATTGTCCCGGACCTAGCCTCGCGTCCTGGCGGTTAAAAATATCTTAAAGTCGTCCTCCTAGCTGATTCGGTGGGTCAATATGACAATTTCTTCGCGCGGCGATCGATCCTATGCGGTGGTCTACGATCTCGAATTCACCGCCTGGGACGGCTCCCAAGAGCGAAAATGGATGGCGCCAGGCGAGTTTAAGGAGGTCATCCAGATCGGGGCGGTAAAGGTGGACGAGAATTTTTCTCCCCAAGAAACCTTCAACCTGCTGGTGCAGCCCCGCCTCAACCGGGTGCTGTCGCCCTTCATCCAGACCCTTACCGGCATCAGCAATGCGACCCTGGCCAAAGCAGGAATCGATTTCGCCGACGCCTTTGCCCGCTTCGTGGCATTCGCCGGGTCGCTGCCGATTGTGGCTTTCGGGCGGGACGATCTGGTACTCGCCGACAATATTCGTCTCTACGGCCTCACCGATTTGCCTGCGATGCCCGCGTGGATCGACATCCGCCACTGGTTGATAAAAAACGGCATTGATGTGCGCGGCATGCATGCGTGCGATGTGGGACCAGCAGCAGGCGTCCCCTTCGCGGGACAGACTCATGATGGGCTCTGTGATGCGCTTTCGGTGGCATCCGGTATTCACGCCTTGATGATGCGTGGCGCGGCGCGTCCCGGTTTGGTATCGGAAGTGCTGTTGCCATGAGAAGGAAACAGCCATGAGCGAAGCAGAGCGGATCATTGCGGCCCTGGGACTGGAGCCCCATCCTGAGGGCGGCCATTATCGTCAAATCTTCAAAGACGAAGCCGGGCCGGACGGTCGCGCCCGCTCGACGGCGATTTA
>JARLIR010000035.1 GCA_031291635.1 Rhizomicrobium sp.
AAGGGGGATGAATGATAAAGATCTAACCACCAATTAAGGAGGAAGATAATGAATATACTGGTGTGTATCAAGCAGGTTCCGGATATGGAATCGAAATTCAAGGTTGACGGCGCGGGCCGCTGGTATGACGGCGCGGACCTGGCGTGGCGGATGAACGAATATGATGAATACGCAGTGGAGCAGGCGGTGCAGCTCAAGGAGAAGACCGGGGCTGATCTGACGGTGCTGTGCATTGGTCCCGAGCGGGTGAAGGAGACGATGAAGAAGGCTCTGGCCATGGGCTGCGACCGTGGTGTGCATGTGGCCGACGAGGCCTCATCGACGAAAGACCCGTTCAGCATCGCCTCGATCATCGCCGAGTTTGCCGGGTCGAAGAGTTTTGATCTGATCTTCACGGGTATGCAGTCGCAGGACCGGGGCAGCGCCCAGGTGGGTGTGCTGGTGGCGGAGATGCTGGGTGTGCCCTGCATCACCACCATCGTCGGTTTTGCCTATGAAGGCGGGACCATCAGCGTGAAGCGGGAGCTTGAAGGCGGAGTCAAGGCTAAGGTGACGAGTCCTGTGCCGGCGCTGGTGACCTGCCAGTTGGGGCTGAACACCCCGCGCTATCCGACCCTGCCGAATATCATGAAGGCCAAGAAGAAGGAGCTGGTGTCGGTGCCTGTGGCCGATCTTCTGAAGGCCCAGGCCCTGGCCGAGACGAGTGCGCTGTATTTCCCCGAGAAGAAGGGTGGCGGGCTGGTTCTGGAAGGTGATGCAGGCGATCTGGCGGATAAGCTGATCAGGATCCTGAAAGAGAAAACCGCCGTTCTGGCATAGGAGGACAGTATGAAACTTTTGCTTGTTGCTGAATATAGAGAGGGGAAATTGCAGGGCAGCGCCAATGATCTGATGGCCTTTGCGGGGAAGATGGGTGCTGAAAGCGCGATGTTTCTGGTTGGAACCGAGGCTGATGTGCCGAAATTCGAAGGGACTTTGTACCTTGCGGATGTGCAGTCCTGCGGGGAGTATAATCCGGCGGTGCACAAACAGCTGGTGCTGGAAGCGGTGTCCCGGTCCAAGGCGGAGATGGTGGTTTTCAGCCATTCCTCCTACGGTTGGGATTTGGCGCCGCGTGTGGCCTTTGCGCTGAAGGCGGCGCAGGTTTCTGAGGTGGTGGAGGTGGTGGAAGGGGTGCCGGTGGCCCCCGTCTGCAACTCCAAGCTGCGGCGGAAGGTGGCGGTCAAGACGGGGCAGACGGTTCTGACCCTGCAGAGCGGAGCCTTCAGTCTGGCCGATGAGCCATCCGGCACGCCTGTGATTGAGAAGATCAGCAGCACAGGGGGTTCGGTGATGAGTTTCGGCGGTTACGAGCAGGCGGTGCAGGGGGGTGTCGATCTGACCAAGGCGCAGGTAATCGTCAGCGCCGGCCGCGGCATCGGCAAGCCTGAGAATATCGCGATTATCGCCGGTCTTGCCAAGGCGCTGAAGGGTGAATACGGGGCTAGCCGTCCGGTGGTGGACGCGGAATGGGCGGAGCACAATCGGCAGGTGGGGACTACCGGCCAGACGGTATCGCCGAAGCTGTATGTGGCCTGCGGCATCTCGGGCGCCATCCAGCACCTGGCCGGGATGAAGAAGTCCGAGTTCGTGGTGGCCATCAATACCGACAAGGACGCCCCGATCGGTGAGGTGGCCGATGTCCTGGTGGTGGCCGACCTCAAGACTTTTATCCCCGTACTTACAGAAAAAATCAACGCGCTCTAACTG
>JARLIR010000036.1 GCA_031291635.1 Rhizomicrobium sp.
GGGCGGGTGATGGACCAGCGCCGCATCGACTATTTCCGGGCCCATCTGGCGGAATTGCTCAAGGCCATCGAGGAAGGGGCGCCGGTGCGCGGCTACCATGCCTGGAGCTTGCTCGACAACTTTGAGTGGGCCGAGGGCTATAGCCAGCGCTTTGGCCTAGTATGGACCGATTTTCGCGATCTCAGCCGGATCATTAAGGATTCCGGCCATTGGTACGGCAGATTGGCTGCCAGCGGGCGCCTCGACATTTAACGGCGCGGTTGGCGGCTTCAAACCCTGCGACCACAAGGCGCGCCGCATATGCTTAGGGATAACTGCCAAAAAAGCCGCTCGGCAGGGCACGGCTTTCGCCGAATCGCGCTATCGCTCCCGGGCGGCCGGCCAGCAGCGCCCTTCTGTCGCCGCATTGTTTCGCCACCTAGCGCCTGATAGGCCTCTTGGCCGCAGTACAGACGAAATCTCGGGATTGATTAAACATGTTCGGCTGGTTTCAGATCCTGATGCCTCAGGAAAATCGGTTCTTCGACCTTTTCAACCGCCATGCGCGGACCATCGTTGATGGTGCTGAGGCGCTGCGGGCGCTGCTCAACGGGCGCATCGATGTGGCGGAGGGCTGCGCCAAGGTGTTCGAGCGCGAGAGCCAAGCCGATGTCATCACCCAAGACGTGCTGACGCTGACCCGCCGCTCCTTCATCACCCCCTTCGACCGTAGCGACATCAAATCCCTGATCACGGCGCTCGACGACGCCATCGACCAGATGAAGAAGACCTGCTCGGCAATCCTGCTGTTCGAAGTGAACCAGTTCGAGCCGCATATGGCACAGATGGGCGATGTCATCGTTGAAGCCGCCAAACTGACAGTGCAGGCGACTGCCTTGCTGGCGAATTTGCGCCAAGAAGCCCAGCGCACCAATGGCGTGACCGAAGCCATCCTGCGCCTGGAAGAAACCGCTGACGAGCTCAATCTGCAAGGCCTGCGCGTGTTGTTCGCGCGCTGCCGCGCCGGCAACGCCATGGATTATATCGTCTGCAGCGAAATCTATAAGCACCTCGAACGCGTGATGGATCGCTTCGAAGACGTCGCCAATGGCATCAGCGGCATCGCCATCGAGCAGTCATGAGTGATCTGCTGCTCATTGGCTTGATTGCCACCGCTCTGCTGTTCGATTTTCTGAACGGCCTGCACGATGCGGCCAATTCCATCGCCACCATCGTTTCCACCCGGGTGCTGGCGCCGCGCTGGGCCGTGTTATGGGCGGCGTTCTTCAATTTCATCGCCTTTATGGTGTTCGGACTGTCGGTCGCCAAGACTATTGGCACGGGCATCGTGCTGCCCCAAATCATCACCGACCAAGTGGTGTTCGGCGCGCTGGCGGGTGCCATTGCCTGGAATATCATCACCTGGCTGGCCGGCATTCCCTCTTCCTCCTCGCATGCCTTGGTCGGCGGCTTGGTCGGAGCGGGCGTTGCCCATGCCGGGCCGTCGGTGATTCTCTGGCAGGGTCTGGGCAAAACTGCCGGGGCTATCTTTCTGTCGCCAGCCCTCGGCTTGGCGCTGGCGCTGTTCTTGATGTCGGTGCTGTCCTGGCTGCTGATGAAGGCCAATCCCGCCCGCGTCGATGCGGTTTTCCGCAAAGTGCAATTTTTTTCGGCATCGATGTACTCGCTCGGCCATGGCGGCAATGACGCGCAAAAGACCATGGGTATCATCACCGCACTGCTCTTTGCTCATGGCGCCCTTAAAGGGGGCTTCCATGTTCCACTGTGGGTCGTGTTAAGCTGTCAGGCAGCGATGGCGTTCGGCACATTGTTTGGGGGCTGGCGTATCGTCAAAACGATGGGCTCGCGCATCACTCACTTGTCGCCTTTCCAAGGGGTGTGCGCCGAAACAGCAGGTTCGATTACGTTGTTCTTGGCGACCGGTTTGGGCATTCCTGTTTCCACCACGCACACCATCACCGGTGCCATCATCGGCGTGGGTGCCGCTAAACGCGCCTCAGCCGTGCGCTGGAACGTGGCCAAGGACATCGTCCTGGCTTGGTTCGTGACCATGCCTGCCGCGGCCTTGATCGGCGCGGCTGCCTATTTTGCCTATGGCTGGCTGTAGTGGCGGGCGGTAAGCACAAAGCCCTTTCGGGCAAGCTTACCGGCGTTCAATACGGCGCGCTGCCCTGGCGCTATCGCGGCGAAGACGTGCAGATCATGCTGGTGACCTCACGCCGGACGCGCCGCTGGATCATCCCCAAAGGCTGGCCGATGGACGGTATCAAGCCAACCATGGCGGCGGCGCGCGAAGCCAAAGAAGAGGCTGGCGTCACCGGCGAGATCGCCGAGCGGCCGGTGGGCGTCTATCGCTACATGAAGGTTCTGCGCAACGGCGCGGAAATGCCTTGCCGAGTGGAGGTCTTTGCCCTCAAGGTCACCAGGGAAAGCCACGACTGGGACGAAATGGATGCCCGCGAACGACGCTGGTGTTCGGCCAATGATGCCGCCGCCGCGGTGGTCGAGCCCCAGCTGAAAGTGATCATCCGGCGTTTCGGCACGCGCATGGCCGCCGAGACGCGGCGCCGAAAGAGTGAAGCAGACCATGGTCGCGATCCGGCTTGAAGAAGACGCTATCGATTACGTCGCAGGCAAGCTGGCCGAGGCCGAAGGGGGCCTGGCGGGCGCGTTCCGTGCTGAGGCGTTGTGGGAACCGGTGGTGTTCGTGCCGGATTTCGCCGATCCCTTGACCTTGCCCGCGCTCGATCAAGGCGGCGTCGCCAATCAAGAAGGCGCCAATGCGGAGTTGGTCAGCTATCTGCTGTTCCTCAAACAGCGCAACGCCAAGCTGCAGACCATCATCTTCGATGACCCGTGGGCGACCGCAGGCGATATGGATTATGCTGGAACCCCGCCCGATGAACTGATCACCGTCGAAGGCAAGCTTAGTTATGTCTACGACATCACCGAGCTGACGCCCGACCTGATCTGGCAATACCGGGCCGTGGCAGTGAGTTATCTGAAGCTGATCTATGTCTCGGAAATGGCCGTAGAAACCATCCGCGAGCTCGCCGAAGAGGCGCCGGACGACCTCACCCAACGCCTGACCCGCGCCGTGCGCCACCTCGCCGTGAATGTTTACGACGACGAATCCTGGCTGATCCTGCGCCACGAAGATCACTGAACGCGGTTGCACTGCGCCAAGCCTCACCGCATTCTCTGCGGTGAGGAGAGATCATGGCCCCGGCGCTGGATATTGCCCCTTATAGCGACGCCTTGGTCGTGCTCGGCACGGCGGCGGTGATCGTGCCTTTGCTGCGCCGCTCGGGCGTCAGCCCGGTGCTGGGCTATCTGCTTGCGGGCGCCATTTTGGGACCGCTGGGCCTCGGGTCTTTCATCAGTCAAGTGCCCGCACTGTATTGGTTCACCATTGTGGACGAGCGCCACGTCGCGGGCTTAGCGGAACTTGGCATCGTCTTCCTGCTCTTCATGATCGGGCTGGAACTGTCGTTTAAGCGCCTCAAGACCATGCGGCGGCTGGTCTTGGGCCTCGGTGGTTTGCAGATTGTGCTGACGGCTAGTGCCATCGCGGGTCTTGCCGCCCTGGCAGGGCTATCGGCGCAAACTGCCATCGTCATCGGCACCAGCGTCTCGCTCTCTTCCACCGCCATCGTGTTGGAAGTGCTGTCGCATCAAGGACGGCTTTCCTCAAGCGCCGGACGCGCCAGTTTTGCGGTGCTGCTGGCGCAAGACATCGCGGTGGTGCCGATCTTGATGTTCATCTCCATCGCTGGTGGCGAGGCCGGTGGCTCGGTCCTCCTCAGCTTGCTCAGGGCGCTGTTGCAGGCAGGTGCTGCGATTGCGGCAATCATCGTGATCGGACGGCTGGCGGCGCGGCCGCTGTTCCGCATGGTGGGCGCGGCGCGTTCGACGGAAATCTTCATCGCGGCGGTGCTGTTCGTCATTGTCGGTTCCGGCGTCATCGCCCATGCGGCGGGACTTTCGATGGCGTTGGGCGCCTTTGTGGCGGGACTGCTGCTGGCGGAAACCGAATACGCCAAAGCCATCGAAGCAACCGGCGAGCCGTTTAAGGGCCTGTTGCTGGGCCTGTTCTTCTTCACCGTCGGCATGGCGATTGATTTTCGTGAAGTGGCGCGCGAACCCTTGCTGCTCGCCGCTTGCGTGGTGGGATTGATCGCGGTCAAGGCGGTGGTGCTGACCCTGCTCGGGCGGCTGTTCCGCCTTAGCTGGCCATCGGCGATCGAGACCGGTCTGCTGCTCGGGCCCGGCGGCGAATTCGCTTTCGTTGGCCTCGGTATGGCGGCGGGGCTGCATTTGATTGCGCCACGCCTCAGCGGTTTCATCCTGGCGGCCATTGCCATCACCATGGCGCTGACGCCGCTGCTTGCCGCCGCCGCAAGACGCATTTCAGTCTTCCTGCAGAAGGACAATCCCGTCGACCCAGCGCTCACCGCCCTGCCGCCCACCGAAGCCCATGCCATCATCGTCGGTTATGGCCGCGTCGGCCAAGTGGTGAGTGGCTTGTTTAAAGAGTTGAAAGTGCCGTTCATCGCCACCGATTTCGATCCGCAAGTGGTGGCCCGGGCGCGGCGCGACGGCGATGCGGTCTATTTCGGCGATGCGGCGGATCCCGAATTTCTGCGCGTCTGCGGGTTGGCCGAGACCACGGGCATCGTCATTACCATCAATGCACGCCAAAGCATCGATGCCATCGTCGAAGAGGTGCGCGCCCAACGCCCGGATGTGCTGATCGTGTCGCGGGCCAAGGACGCGGTGCACGCCAGCCATCTCTATTCAGTGGGTGCCAGCGATGCGGTGCCCGAGACCATCGAGGCCTCGTTGCAATTGTCCGAGGCGGCATTGGTAGGGCTCGGCGTTCCGGTTGGCCTCGCCATCGCTGCCATCCACGAGCAGCGCGACCTCTTCCGCACTGCCCTGCAAACGGCCGCCCACGCGGCGGGGCGCAGCGAGAGTTATGCCCTCCGCCGCAAGCATCGGCCTTAGCGCGGCAGCAACAGGCTTAAGGAGAGATAAGAAATACCTCTCGCGGGGCGGGAAATAATCCCTAATGACACCGGTTTCCTCAATATTCCTGAAGAGGGGGTCTACGTAATGGCGGCTACCACGCCCCCTTGCTTGCGCGCACACTGGCAGCACAAAAGGGGAGAACGCACATGAAAAACTTCGAATCGGCGATCAGCACCGACAAGACAATGCAGAACTATTGCCTGTACCTGCAGCAGGTGATGGAGATCCAAAGTGAGGCCGTCCGCCGCCTTGCCAATTGCGACGGCACGCCAGCCATCGAAGTGGCAGCGATGCTCGAGGATATCGCCAACACCTTCCTCAACATCTCCGACGCCATCCGCGACGTTGCCCTGGGACGTAAGGAGTTCGATTCGGCGGTCGTTCCGCTGATGGGCGACGACGCCAAAACGAGCTGAGCACGACGGCTCCGATTCACGTTGCGAGAAAATCGAGCACGGCGCGCTTGTAACCCGGGTCGCCGACCGCGGTCATGTGATCCTTGTTGGGGAGGATCACGGCCCGGCCGTCGGCAAACGCTTTGGCCAAGCCGAAGGGCGAACCCACCAGCGTATCGCTTTCGCCCGCCACCACCAGCACAGGGCGCTGCGAGGCCTTGAGGTCGTCCGGTGTGTATTTGCTGCGCGGTGACCGCATGCAAGCTGCCAGAGCCAGCCGATCCTTGCCTTTCTGACCCCCAAAGATGCGGAACTTGCGCGCCTCATTATCGACGATCAGCGAGGGGTCATCGGTGAGCAAGGCGGTGGCGACATTCTCACGCCAATCCTGCTGCTCATCGAAATAATTGGCGCCGAGACCAGCGACCACCGCTTTCAAAACGCGCTCGGGATGGCGCATGAGAAGGTCGATGGTCAGCATCCCGCCCATCGAGTAGCCCATGACGTTCGCGGCCGGCAGACCTGCCGCATGCATCACGGTGAGAATGTCCTCCGCCATGTGGCGGCCATAGGATTGCGCCTCGTGCGGCTTGTCGCTGAGACCATGGCCGCGGCAATCGAAACTGACGACGCGATAGCCTTCCTGCGCCAAGCGGTCGATCCAACCCGTGCTTCCCCAATTCTGCAGGCGGCTGGACGCAAAGCCGTGGACGAGAAGCACAGGCTTGCCCTCCCCCGTGACGTTATAGGCAAGGCGGACGCCATCTTTGGCCAGGGCAAAAGAGAGCGGCGGATTGGCTTCGGAAAGCATGCAAATTCCATTGTTTAACGGGGCATCGCAAAGGCGCAAAAGCCAGTCTATGATGGACCGCGTATTCCGTTCGAGCTTTTTATGGCCCTCGAAACCTTACGCCGAGATGTTGTTTCCGCGGTCGAAGCCCTGAAGGGCGAGTTGATCACCCTGTCGCATGCGATCCATGCCGAGCCGGAACTCTCACTCAACGAATTCAAGGCCGCCGAGCGCCTGGCCTGTGCTGCTGAAAGCCACACCCTAACCGTCAACCGGCAAGCCTTCGGTATGCCGACCGCTTTCGCCGCCGAGTTCGGCCGCTCTGACGGACCGGTGGTAGCGATCCTGTCGGAATATGATGCTTTGCCCGGCATCGGCCATGCTTGCGGCCACAACATCATTGCCGCCATCGGTTACGGCGCTACCGTGGCCCTTTCCAAGCTCGGCCTGCCCGGTATGGTGCGTTACCTCGGTACACCCGCAGAAGAAGCCCATGGCGGCAAGGAAATCATGGCCCGCTTTGGCGCATTCAAAGGCGTGGATGCGGCGATGATGATCCACCCGTCCAACCTCAATCTGATGACCATGCCGACCATCGCGGTGGCTGATGTCGAAGCGGTGTTCCACGGCAAGGCCTCCCATGCATCGGCGATGCCGTCGCGCGGCATCAATGCGCTGGATGCTGTGGTGACGGCCTATTCGGCGATTGCCCAGTTGCGCCAGCACATCCGCAATTCCGAGCGTATCCACGGCATCATCACCGATGGCGGCATGGCGCCCAATATCGTGCCCGAGCGCGCCGCCTGCCGCTTCTTCATCCGCGCCGCCGATGTGCATGATCTGGTGAA
>JARLIR010000226.1 GCA_031291635.1 Rhizomicrobium sp.
GAAGAGATCTTTCAGGGCTAAGCAAAAGGCCCCGAAACCATTCGGGGCCTTTCTTGATGGGAACGCGCTTAGTGGGCTTTTAAAAAGCCCGAGGCGTCGAGCCAATTGACGAACAGCGTCGGCCAAATGGCGACATGCGGCGGGTTGGTGGGGCGGATGCCGAAGCCGTGCTCGACGCCCGAAAGGACATGAATTTCCGCGAGCACACCGAGCTTGCGCAATTCGCGATAACGATCACCTTGGCCTTTGACGACCGGGTCCTTGTCGCCAAAGATGAAGAAGGTTGGCGGCGTATCGGCTTTGAAGACGATGTCGTCGGGAATATAGGCATAGACAAGGCCGAGAAAAGCCGGGCGGGCGCTCAAGCGATCAACCGGATCGGCGGCGCCGGGATTGGCGTCGGCAATGTGCGTTCCGGCCAGTACCGACAGATGTCCCCCAGCCGAAAAACCCATGACGCCGACGCGTGCCGGATCGAGATGCCATTCCGCGGCTCTGCTTTTCACCAAACGGATGGCGCGCTGCACATCACCAAGGCTGTGATCCATCAAAGAATAGGTCGAGCCTTCCGCTTTCGACAAACGATAGCGCAGCACGAAAGCTGCGATGCCGCGCTCGGCAAGCGCCTGGGCGACGCGATAGCCCTCATGGGTGATCCAAATTTCGCGATGACCACCGCCAGGAATAACAATCACCGCCGCGCCCGTCGCTTTGGCGGGGTCCGGCAGAAACGGTGTAATGGCCGGGGCATTGATGTTGGAGAGGACTTCTTCATCCGGGGGATTGATGCGCAGCGTCTCAGGCGTGGTCTTACCTTGCGAACCGGGCGCGCCACCCGGCCACAGCAGGATTTGATCCGCCGCCATGGCAGACGAGGTCAGCAGTAACAACGAGAATAGATAGCCAAACAGCTTCGGCATGATGGGTCCCTCCCCTTACTTCCAGCATGGAACGGATGGCGTGCGGGCGCCAATCACAACTGCCTGATGTGTGAAAGTACCGAAAACCTAAAGTGCCTCTTCAGTGACAGCTGCTGCATGGGAGGCCCAACCCCGCCTACCGTTGGCTTTTGCGAGCGCCAATTTGTTCCAACACAAAATCGAGGCGATTTTCACACCCTGAAACTCACGGTCCTGGCGGGGGCGCTTGCAGCCAAGGCGCAATGTAGGCCCAGAAGATGACATCGACGCCGAGGAAATCACGCGCAAATTTTAAAAATTCCTCCTTGCTGAACGGCTTTCCAGTATCCGGATTGATGTACTCCAAGGTCGGTTCCTGCACCGCCATCGCCACGAGTTTCAGCTTTCCGCGGTAGTCGTGCAGAAAGGGATAGGAATTCTTCATCTGGGCTTTTTTGTAGGGCACAATGTCTGGCCCGCCCATACCGATGTCATGGGTTGCCGCGAAAGCAAAGGCCCGGCTCATATAATGGTGATTGTCGTTCCATTCACAGGGCCAGAAATTCGCGTCCATGACGACGGTGGAGTTGCGGAAGGCTTCGCGGGCAACGGCGATGTTCTCCATTTCCGCATCGAAATAGCCATCGCAGGTAAAGCCTTTTTCGTGATCCTCGAGGCCTGCTTCCATGGACGTTTCGCCCAACTCGATGCCATAGATGCGGCCATCGAAACGGGCGCCAAGGGCGCGCAGCAATTTTTGAAACCGTTCGCGCACAGTCGGGAGCCACTGCATCGTGACCGTGCCGTTGGCGACTTTGTTGCTGCCCGGTTCCGTCCCCGGGTAGGAGTATTGCAGAACGACCCCGCCAGCGTAGACGGGATCATTCAACACATAATCGGGCACGCCCTTCCATCTGAGGGAGAAGGTACGGTCGCCTATGGTGACCCATAACTTCTTGTGCAGGCGCTGCGCCAGGGCGAGATCGCGCTCGATCTTGGAGAAATCGTAGTGGTCTTTTTTCGGTTCGAGCAATCGCCACGGATAGATGATCTGGCCGCCCGCAATATCCGGCCGAGCAAGCAAGTCGCGATGATCGGACGCATCGTCGGCGTCAAGAAAGAGGAAATTCGTGGGATCCTTCGGCGGCTCAGCCCGAGCCTGCGTAATCGCCATCGCCACGAGACATGCCGTAGCCAAAAGCTTCATGGCGACGTCCTCCGCTATTACGCGAGAGGATAGGCAACGCAGGCCTCCCTGTCATGCGAAGCCTGAGGAGACGCCGTAAGCATTAGCGTATTCTTGAATTTTCTAACCCAGCGGCAGTCAGAGCGCCTTTTTCAGCGACAGCTGCAGCATGGGGCCGCTGTTGTCCTGCACGGTGGAGCGGCTAATTTGGGAATCACTGCCGCGCAGGCCCTTATAAAAATCGTCCCGCGTGGCGCTGCCGTAAAGCCCGTTCACATTGACGTCGATTTCATAAGAGCCGGGCTTATAGGCGATGAAGGCGCCAACCGAACCGCCCTCGGCCGTCGTCGACAGCTCGCTGACCTGATAGGCGGTGCTCGCACCCTTATATTCACCGCTGAGACCGAAACTGAGATTGCGCGTGGGTAAGGCGTGAGACAATTTTACCGAGACCGAATGCGGCGTCTCGCCAGACGCGGCTCGCGTTTCCTGGGTCACCGGATCAACCACGCGCGAGCTCTGCCAGCGCGCTTGTGACGACAAATCCGTACGCGGCAAGCCCACGACGGATAAGGGCATGGTCACCGACACGGCGACGCTTTCGCGCTTCAGCAAAGCGGTCGAAGCGGGGGCCTGAACACCGCCCACTTCGGCAAATTCTGTCACTGTGCCCTGACTTGCCGTCGTATAGCTCGCCGCGACACTGGCGGGACCGACGGCCTGCTGCACCCGGGCTTCCATTTGCCAAGCGTGGTCGGGCTCGAAACCGGTGACGACGGCTTTGCCATCGGCGCGGCCATAGGTGGCAAAGGCCCCCGCATCATAAGGCGACACGGTATGCTCGACTTTCGCCGACAGCTGGGTGTCGCGCAAAGGCGACAGGGTCAGGCTGAGATGTGGATTGAGCGACTGAAAGCTGGCGCTATGGGCCGCTTGGTCCTGCCACGAGATATTGGCGACTCGCGCCGCCACGCCGCCCTCGAGTGCCACGCCATTGGTCGGTGACCAAGCGGCAGTGCTGAAAACCGTGTGATCAGTGGTGCGCACGGCGGCGGATGTGGTGGCAGCCTTGTCGCGCGAAGTGTCTTCGCTATGGGCGCTGGTACTCTCGGCGCCAAGCTTCACCGCGACCGGGCTCAGCGGCACGGCGAGGTCGACGCGGCCGGAGCGATTCTCGCTGCGCACGACATGGGTGGTGGAATTGGCGGCGCCGACACTTTCGGGGGCGCGGTAATTGAGCGAAAGCTGGTTCTCGCCGGAAGCGCTGAGGGCGGTGCCCATCGGGCCAGCAAGCTCGGCCTCGACCTTGGCGCTGTCCTTTTGCCAAAAGGCGTTCCAATTGCCGTCATCCTTGCCGACACTGGTATTGGCCTGGGCCTTCACCGCCCCTGCGGGCAAAGCGAGATTGACGCTCGCCCCGCTGGAAAGATCAGACGCCAGCGCCGGCGTCGAAAGACTCAGCGCAACCGTGCCCTGACGGAGCACGATCGGACCATCCTTCGAGGCCCCTAGCGAGGCTTTAGCGGCGGTCTTGGCCGTCTTGGGCTTGGCCTCAGCTTTCGCGGCAAGGGACGGCGGGCTGATCGTCAAATCTGGGGCGCTCTGGTCTGCTTCCGCCGCTGCGGTCTTCAGGGGCGCCAAATCAAGAGTCGGGGGCACCACAGACGCATCTGGGCCATCCTGAGCGAAGACAGCCGGGGCACAGCAAAGGAATGCCAGGGCGACAAGACGCCGCGATGTCAAAACGCGATACAAAACGGCCAGTCCCCTGGGTTGAACCGAAACACATTGCCAGTCGGGCCATTTTCCGAGGCAGCGACGCGGAATCGTCAAAAACTTGACTTCCTGCCAGCCGGTGGAAGATGGTCCGGACACCTTTTGGGAGGAGAAATTCCCGTGTCAGCGCCAGCATCGTCCGATCATATCCTTATCACCCTGCCGGATGGCAAGACGCTGTCCTTTCAAAAGGGTGTGACGGGTACCGAAATAGCGGCCTCGATCGGCCCGGGGCTGGCGAAAGCTGCGCTCATCTTGATGGTGGATGGCGAAGAATACGATCTCTTCCGCCCCATCGAGCATGATGCCAAGATCCGCATCATCACCAAAAAAGACCCGGAAGCCCTGGCCTTGATCCGCCATGATGCCAGCCATGTGCTGGCGATGGCGGTGCAGGAACTCTTCCCCGGCACGCAAGTGACCATCGGTCCGTCGATCGAGGATGGCTTCTATTACGATTTTGCCAGAGAGACGCCTTTCACCCTGGAAGATCTGCCCAAGATCGAAGCCAAGATGCATGAGCTCATCAAAGCCGACCTGCCGACGCGCCGTGAAGTCTGGCCGCGGGACAAGGCCATCGAGCACTTCAAGGCCATTGGCGAGAAGTACAAGGCGGAGTTGATCGAGAGCATTCCGGAAGGCGAGGACGTCTCGCTCTACTGGCATGGCGATTGGCATGACCTCTGCCGCGGGCCGCACTTTGCCACGACCTCCAAAATCGGCGATGCCTTCAAGCTGACCAAAATTTCGGGGGCCTATTGGCGCGGCGATGCCAAGAATGCGCAGCTACAGCGCATCTACGGCACAGCCTGGCGCGACCAGAAGGAACTCAGCGAATACCTGACGCGGCTGGAAGAAGCCGAAAAGCGCGATCATCGCCGCATCGGCCGTGAGATGGATTTGTTCCATCAGCAGGAAGAAGCGACCGGCCAAGTGTTCTGGCACGATCACGGCTACACTTTGTGGCGGACGTTGGAAAACTATGTCCGCCGCAAAATTTCGGCCGCGGGCTATATCGAGGTCAAAACCCCTCAGCTGATTGATCGCAAGCTGTGGGAAGCCTCTGGCCATTGGGAGAACTATCGCGCCCATATGTTCATTGCCGAGGTCGAGGACGAAAACAAAATCCTCGCCGTCAAGCCGATGAACTGCCCGGCGCATATCCAGATCTTCAAAGACGGTATGAAGTCGTATCGCGAGCTGCCCTTGCGCATGGCGGAGTTTGGCTCCTGCCATCGCTACGAGCCGACCGGTGCCTTGCATGGCATCATGCGGGTGCGCGCCTTCGTGCAAGATGACGCCCATATCTTCTGCACCGAAGAGCAGATCACCAGTGAATCGGCGGATTTCTGCAAGCTGCTGCTGGAAATGTATGCCGATCTCGGCTTCACCGAAGTGCGCGTGAAACTCTCTACCCGTCCGGAGGCCCGCATCGGCTCCGATGACCAGTGGGATATTGCCGAGAACGCGCTCGCCGACGCGATGAAGACCGCGGCCTTGGAATACACGATCAATCCCGGCGAAGGCGCCTTCTATGGTCCCAAGCTCGAATTCGTGCTGCGCGATTGCATTGGCCGCGATTGGCAATGCGGCACGCTGCAGGTCGATTTCAACATGACGGGCCGGTTGGGGGCGAGCTATGTCGCTGAAGACGGTAGCCGCAAAACCCCGGTTATGCTGCACCGGGCCATTCTTGGCTCGTTGGAACGCTTCATCGGTATTCTGATCGAGAAC
>JARLIR010000227.1 GCA_031291635.1 Rhizomicrobium sp.
CCGCCGACATAGGAACTACCGGTCTGGGTCAGGCCGTTCATGGTCCAGGCTACGGTGGCGCCATCGTCGTTCTGCCAGAGGATGTCTGCCGTGCCGTCACCGAAGAAATCGCCCGAGGCCACCACGTGCCACGCGGGTCCGGGATTGCCGCCCACCGGGCTGCCGCCGGTTTGGGTGAAGCCGTTCATGGTCCAGATCGCCGCTTGGCCAGAGTCGTTCTGCCACAAGATGGCGGAGTTGCCGGTGCCCGCGAAATCGTTTGCCGCCACCGTGCCAATCGCCACCGTCTGGTCCGCGAATTTGGCCAGCTCGACATGGGTCAGCGTATCGCTACCATCCGTTCCCGCCACCGTGGTCGAGCCGTCGGCATTGTGCGTGATGGTGTAGGCGGAACGATTGCCCGAGAACGCCGCCGTATCCAGCCCCGCACCACCGTTGATCGTGTTGCTGCCGCCATTGGTGATGAAGGTATCGAAGCCGGAACCACCCGTCAGACTCGTCGTGCCGACGCTCGCTTTCGTGATGGTGACAGTGTTGGCAGTCGTCGTCGACGAGGCATCGAGGGTGAAGTTTGCGCCGCTGCCAACCGTGACCGTACCGTCTCCCGTCATAGTCCCTTGCACGAGCAGCTTGCCTGCCGTGACGGATACTGTGCCGGTGTTGGTAAAGGGGACGGTGATGTCCGTCTCGCCAGTGCCGTTCTTCTGAACCGCTCCGGCATTGTTGAAGGCCACAACACCCTTGTTGCTTTTCACGCCCGTTACGGTGTTGCTGCTGGTGTTGAAAACGAGTGTGCCCGAGGCATCGTTCTGCAGCGTCCCTCCACCGGGGCCGACGCCGCTCAAGTTATAGCCGAGGACGATTGACGTATCCGTCGCGGTGAGCGTGCCTTGGTTTTCCACTGTTGCGCCGTCGTCGAGGCTAAGACTGCCCCCAAAGCCATCGCTGGCCATCACCGTGGATGTACCTTGCAGCACCGTCGTGCCACTGCCAGCGAAAATGCCTTGCCCGCCGTTGGTGAACCCAAAGCTTGCACCTCCGGCGAACGTTAGCGTCCCGGTAACGGTGACTCGTGAGAACCATCCGCTCTGGCGCAACAAACCGGTGATCGTCGTTGGTCCGTTGACCTTCAGCGCGCTCGCTGTGATCGTGCCGCTGCCATTGGTCGTGCCAGCGTTCAGGATGAAGTCAGACGCGAAGGCGAGAGTCGCCCCGGACGCGATCGTGAAGGCACTCGCTGCGGACGAACCGCCGCCATCGATTTCCAACACACCCGCCGCGACCGACACGGTGCCGGTATTGTTAAAGGCTATTTTGATGATGGCACCGCTGCCCGTGTTCACTACCGAACCAGCATTGTTGAATGCCACCGTTCCGTAGCCGTTCACAACGTTGGACCCGTTTGGGCCGCTATTGAAGATAAAGCTAGCCCCGGCGTCGTTCTGTAACGTCGCGCTACCGGTGCCGCCGGACGGCGTATCTCCGAGATAAATATTGGTATAGTTGGTCACGGTGAAGGTGCCTTGGTTCTCAAGCGTCCTGCCGCCATCCAGATACAACGTACCGCTACTGCCGAGTGTGGATGTGCTCTGCAGCACCGTCGTGCCGCTGCCTTTCATCACGATGGAAAAGTTACTGGGTGAAAAGTTGGCGCCGCCTGCCAAGGTCAGCCTTCCGGCACCGGAAATTGTGCCGTCGGTCTGAGTGAAGAGTCCTGCGACGGAGGTCGCGCCTTCAATGCCGAGGGTGCCGCTGTTGACAGTCAAAGCGTTGGCGAAAGTGGAGGCGGCGGAGAGTGTCAGCTGACCGCGGGCCATCGTGAAGTCGTCGTTGCCGACGGTAAGCGAATGGATCGTGACCGTGTCGCCGCTGGTGAAGCTCACGGTGTGATGGTGCGTCGTGTCGATTGTGACATCATCGCTGGCGTCGGGCTGCTGCGCCGGACTCCAGTCTGCAGTCGTGCCCCAATCGCCGTCCGCATCCGGTTGCCAGATAATCGTGCTCATACAGCCCCCTGTAGCACACGTTAAAGTATAATTATGTGACGCACTCTACCGAGTGTGACTTTTGTGGTCAACGTCAACTCACTCCCAGTCTTGGGTCTCCGCACTGGCTATTTGCGAGGCCATTACCATCCTTGCGCCCTCTTCGTTGAAGCGCGCCTCGATCGGCGATGCGTAACAGGTGAATGCATCGGCGATGGTCAACACCCAAGCTATGCGGGCGAGGCAAGAGCTGTGATCAGCCATCGGGGGACTACATTTTCGCCATTCCATGCTATTGCGCGGGTGAAAATATGATCTGAGCTGTCCGACCCTATGGTTCCTGCCGAAATTCTGCCGCCCTCCGTAAAACCCTTATTTTCTTACCGGAAATATTGGGCTCATCGCTTTGGCGTGGCGCCGTTCTTGCCGATGTCACGGGCGGAAATGGATCAGCTTGGCTGGGATAGCTGCGATGTCATCCTGGTCACCGGCGATGCTTACATCGATCACCCCAGCTTCGGCATGGCCATCATCGGGCGGCTGCTCGAGGCGCAGGGCTTTCGCGTCGGCATTATCTCTCAGCCCGATTGGCGCGATGTTTCCGCTTTCCGCGCCCTGGGCAAACCGAACCTGTTCTTCGGCGTCACCTCCGGGAACATGGATTCGATGGTGAACCGCTACACCTCGGATCGCAAAATCCGCCACAACGATTCCTACACGCCAGGCGGCGAAGAGGGCAAAAGGCCGGACCGCGCCGTTATCGTTTATGCTCAGCGCTGTCGCGAAGCCTTCGACGTGCCTATCGTACTTGGCGGTATCGAGGCTTCGCTGCGCCGCATCGCTCATTACGATTACTGGTCCGACAAGGTGCGCCGCTCCATCCTGGTCGATGCCAAGGCCGATTTGTTGCTCTATGGCAATGCCGAGCGCGCCTTGGTGGAAGTCGCCCATCGCATCGCCAAGAAAGGTTTGGCGCAGAATTTCTCCGATGTGCGCGGCATTGCTTTCATGCGTGATGCCACGCCCGAAGGCTGGATCGAAGCCCACGCGGATGACATTGAGGGCCCGGATGAAGGCCGCATCCGCAAAGACGATGTGAGGAGCGGCGCTGATGTCGTCATCCGGTTGCCGTCTTTCGAACAGGTGGCCGGTGATCGCGAAATCTATGCCCGTGCTTCCCGCGTGCTGCACAAGGAAGCCAATCCCGGCAATGCGCGGCCGCTGACGCAAAAGCATGGGCCCCGCGATGTTTGGCTGACGGCGCCGCCGATCCCGCTCAGCATGGCGGAGATGGATGGGGTCTACGATTTAACTTACGCCCGCGCCCCGCATCCCTCTTATGAGGGCGCCAAGATTCCCGCTTGGGAAATGATCCGCCATTCGGTGACGATCATGCGCGGCTGCTTCGGCGGTTGTTCCTTCTGCTCCATCACCGAGCATGAAGGCCGCATCATCCAATCGCGTTCGGAAGAGTCGATCCTTAAAGAAATCGAAGTCATCCGCGACAAGACCGAAGGTTTCACCGGCATCATCTCCGATATCGGCGGTCCCACTGCCAACATGTATCGCATGGCTTGCAAGGACAAAGAGACCGAAGCGCTGTGCCGCCGTCCGTCTTGCGTCTTCCCGGATATCTGCAAGAACCTGAACACCAGCCATGACTCGCTGATCGAGCTTTACAAAAAGGCCCGCACCTTACCAGGGATCAAGAAGGTGATGGTGGCTTCCGGCGTGCGCTATGACCTCGCGGTCAAAAGCCCGGCTTACATCAAGGAACTAGTCGAGCATCACGTCGGCGGCTACCTCAAGATCGCGCCGGAACACACCGAAGCCGGACCGCTGGCCAAGATGATGAAGCCGGGCATCGGCGCTTATGATCGCTTCAAGCAACTCTTCGATGCCGCCGCCAAAGCGGCCGACAAGAAATACTTCCTCATCCCCTATTTCATCGCCGCTCATCCCGGCACCACCGATGAAGACATGATGAACCTGGCGCTCTGGCTCAAGCGCAACAAATATCGCGCCGATCAGGTGCAGACTTACCTGCCGTCGCCGATGGCGCTGTCGACGGCGATGTATCACAGCGGTTTCAACCCGCTAAAGCCCGTGCGCCGCGGTGCCTCCGAAGTGGTCGATGCGGTCAAGGGCCTGCGTCAGCGCCGCTTGCACAAAGCCTTCTTGCGTTATCACGATCCGGAAAATTGGCCGGTGCTGCGCGAAGCTTTGAAGGCCATGGGCCGCGCCGATCTCATCGGCCCCGGCAAGCAGCATCTGGTGCCCAGCTGGCAGCCGGTCGGAACCGGCAAAGCTGGCGAGGGCAATCGCATGGGCAAAAAGGCACCACCCCGCACCAGCAGCCGTCCCTTTGTGACCAAAGGCACTTAGCTACCAAACCCTCCCCGACATGGCCGGCCACCGAGCCGGCCATCCAGATTTTTTTCGGAACGTCCGAATGCTGGATGGCCGGGTCAAGCCCGGCCATGACGGGTAGGTCTCAGTGCAGTGTCACGCTGTTGTTCATCTGCGTGATTTCCTTGTAGGGCGCCACGATCCGCACGCTGGCGCCGTCCATCTTGAACTTGGCAGGCAGTTTCAGTTTCACGACCGCGGTATGGGGTTTCAGATCGCGCGGTGCGGGTAGGGCGGGTGTTGGCGCGGACGACACAACCTTGCCCGAGGCATCGACCACTTCCACGCGCGCTGCGGCGGCATCTTGCGCTCCCAGGCTGTGCACGGTGACCATCACCACACTGCCTTTGACCACCACATCGTCACGCCCAATACCCAGATCAGCGCGCGTCGACGGCACGTCGCCCTTGGTCACAAGCGTGAACTCATAGACTGTGGTCTTGCCCGGTGCGAATGCAACGTCCACCGCAGCGGTCTTCTCAAAAGCAATCGACGCGGTTTTGACATCGCCGCTCAAGGCGTCCTTGTCGTCGCCTAGGCCGCTCTTCATCTCCCAGGTCCCGCCATCGACATTCCAGCCGGTCATCTTCGCTTTCACCACATGATCGGTGACGTTGTAAGCGATGACCTTGAAATGGGTCCGGCTGGCATTGGGCATCATGATCGCCACGCTGACCGCGCCGTCCGGATCGGGGAAGGCCCAGCTGACCGTGTTACCGGGATAGATATTGCCGCGCACCAAGGCGACGCCGCCCAGGCGAATGCGCTGCAGATACTCGCTGGGAATTTCGACGCGATCGGTCCACCAATGGCCTTCGGTGCGCGAATACATGGTTTCGCCCTGACGCCGGATTTCATCAGTATAAAGATCTTCCAGCAACTTCTTGTCGCCGGTCATTTCCCAAGCGACATAGCGTTCCAGACTGCCGCCCTTGCCGCCAGAGGTCCGCCGCACTGCGGCCGCACCCCAATCAGCCTGCTTGCCCAGAACATTGACGAGATCTTCGTTCAGATTGTTGATCGGTTTGATGTTGTCCTTCTCGGCGACGATGCGGGCGCCGCCGACGCTGAAGGAATCCGAAGTATTGGCTTGTTCCACGGAGGACAGGATCGGCGTCAGATATTTCTGATCGCCGGTCCAGCGCCACGCGGCCCAGAACAGCTGCATCGGTGTCGAGCCTGCGGGCAGCTTGTTCTTGGTGGCATCCGTGGTCCAGTTGATCTCGTCTGGATAGATCACAGTGCCTTTGTCGTCCGGCCTGCCGTGCGCAAGAAGGCCGTCGGCCAAACCGATGATGAATTTCTTGCCGGTGGGATCACCGTTGAAATCCGTCATCAGCAGGCCGGGGTGGAGAACGAGATAGGAGTAGTACTTGCTCCATTCCCACGGGCCTTCGCGATAGGAATCGCTGCCTGAATACCAATTGGTGTTGAAGTGCAGGTGGCCCGCCGGATTGACCGTGATGATGCGGTCATACGCCGTTTCCGTCGTCATCAACCGTTCGATGACTTTGGGATCGCCATAGTTGAGGTACATGGATTCGCTGTTGGTATTGATGCCGTCTTCATAGGAATGCAGCTCATCCAGCATCAGCGTGGCAAGGCCGTTGGTGAACATGCCGTTGCGATAGATGGCGTCGGCCACCCGCATCTGCGAGACGCGCAGCTTTTCGCTGTCCACGCCCATCAGTGCCAGTCCCGGCCATTGTTCGACCAGATCGGAATCGTCCGACAAGCCGCCGCCGAAATCGCCGTAATCGGCTTGGCGATTATCCACCCACCAATTGACGAAGTGGCGCACGCCTTTGAGATCTTCGAGCTGCAAATAGGCCCAGGCGGGCGTGCCTTTCGGCACCACGGGCGGAACGAAGTCGACTCCGGTGCCCTGGCTGTTGAAGCTGATATCGGCCCAATATTCGCGGGCGATCTTGTTGTCGGGATCGACGCGGAAGATGTCGGTCATGTCGGTGACGACGCGCTCGTAAAGCTTCTCGCGTTTGGAGGCCGTGTGTTCCTCCACCAGATAACCCCAATTGTCTTTGACCTGATCGAGACGGTCTTTGACGTGCTCCTTCAACGCTTCTTTGCGGTCTTTGAACACCAATTGAATCTTGGCGCCATTCAGTTGACCGGCGTCAAAATCCGCACCGCTGCCCGCGATGGTGAGATACAGGCTCTTGTTCGGCAGGATGCGGTCGCGCAAATCCAGCCACAGCGTGCGCGCTTCACCCGGCTTCACAGAAACAGTGACATCCAGCATGTTGCGCATCGGCCAGATCGGGTCTTTGACCTGAATATTGAGCGGGAAGAGGCCGTTTGCGGTCGGCTTCACGTTCAGCGCCGGAATGTGGATGGCGATGCCGTCCAGCCCGTCATGCATATTCTCCCAGCCATAGCCCCAAGAGCGGTAGAGCTGCAGGGCGGCCGGCGAGGCGCCGTATTCGTAAGGGATCAGGATATGCACGAGCGGCAGTTTGGGGCCGCTCTCTTTGGCGCGCGGACGTGACGGCGCCGCATCCGGCAAGGCCACCACAGTGGTCTGCGAATCCGGCGTGTAGCGGCCTTTGATGAAAGCGTTGAGTTCGTCCAGATCCGGTGAATCCGCTGCTGCGTTGGCGCGGATCGTATAGCTCTGTGTGACGGTGCCTTTGGGAACGCTGCCGGGATGAATGTCGTAAGCGGCAACTTCCTGGATCGGGGTTTCCTGCGCGATATTGTTGAAGCGCAAGATGCCGCCGTTATGCTCGTCCTTCAGCTGATTGAAGGTCCGTTCCTGATCCTTGGCGCGGGTGGCCAGCCGCACGGGCTTGTCGCCATCCTTGGCGGCATAGGTGAACTCGCCATAAGCCGCGCCTTGCAGCTCGATATGATTCCACGGTTCGTTGGGCAGGGTCAGCGTCAGAGTCTTGCCGCCATCGACATAGACGTTCCAATCGGGCAGCGGGAAATAGTCAGTACGGCCGGGCAGGCGTGAGCGGTTATAGACGCCCGGCCAAGTGGTCTCGGCAATGCCGTCCGTCGCTTTGTACATCCATTCCTTGATGTCCTTGGCGTCGGCGAATTCGACTTTGCGGATGGTGGTGACGGGTGCCGTCAAAGCCACTGGCACGTCGTTCTTGCGATTCCAGCCATAACGCCAATTCCATTCCGCGCGGGTCGCAGCGTTGTTCAAATCGCCAGCCGGGAAGGCCGCCACTTCGGGCATCTCGCCTTTGGCAAGGGTTGCGGCTTCGCCATCCGACACAGCGTGATCGTAGATATTGAGTTCGTCGTAATCGCTGCCGCGCATCCAGCTATAGCGGCTCTGCACCTGATGCGGCGAGACGGCGCGCGAGGCCATGCCGAATTGGTCCAGCCCGCTATCCAGCACCGCAACCTGATGCTTCTCGGCCACCACTTTGCCGTTGATATAAAGCTTCACGCCACTGGTTTCGTCCCAGCTGAAAGCAATGTGGGTCCAGGCATCCGGCGCCGGCAATTGGTCCAGCTTAAACGACAGCCGGATACGGGCGAGGTTGTTGTCGGTGACGAAGGCATCATAGCCGTGGCCGTTATAATTGATGCGCAGGAAGGTCATGTCCCAGCTGGTGTGATCAGCAAAGCCGACGCGGAACAACACAAAGGGCGCCCGTCCCACTGGCGTCCGCGCCCGCCAGAAGAACGACACGGTGCCGCGCTGGGCGTAGATATTGCCCGGGGCTTTCCAGGCCACCACATTCTCATCGTCAGTCGCCAGCGCCGCGCCCAGCCGCCCATTCGGCACAATCTTGTAGTGGTCGGCGAAGTTCGGCACCGGATCGCCTTTGGCGACCTCCGCCGTCAGGCTTTTGTCTGCCGACATATGAAAGAGAAGGCCGGGTGCCGGAGCAGCATCTGCGGTTGTGACACCGGTGGCTAAAATCACGGCGGCGAGGGGGGCGAAGGCTATTTTCATATTCGTTCGTGTCCTCTGGGCGGGGCCTGACGCGGGCAATGAAGCGGGCCTGAGAGCCGCACGGGGCAAACTCTTAGCGTCGGCTCTTGTTATGGGCCGGACGCTAAGACAGTCCAGGAATCTTGCAAGGGGGCAAGTGTGCGGCATGCAGCCGTTTGGCAAAATTTCATCTCCCGCGCGGCGTGCGTCCCCCAGCGGCAGTCTCGCCAGCCGCGTTGGCAGCGCTTACCATGAGGCCAACAGGACTCGCAGTTCGAGCGGGCCAACAGCGGGAGGCTTCATGCGTGCGTGGCTTACAACGATCCTTGCGGCGGTGCTGCTGGCGGCCCCAGTGACGGCCGAAGCTACTGCAAAGACTAAGAATTTCCGCACCGCGATTTATGTCGTGGTCAATTCCACCAAGACTCTGGCCGACCCTAAAACCTTCGCGGTTGAGTTCGACCGCATGCAGCGCCAGCTGCCCTTCGACAAAGTCTATGTGGAGGTCTACCGCAATCACATCTTCGCGACCGACGCCGAGGTGGAGGCCGTCAAACACGCCTTCGAGGCCAAAGGTATCCTGGTCTCGGGTGGAATCACGCTGGCGGCGGGTGGCAAGAACGGCCAGTTCGGCACCTTCGATTACGAGCTCGCCGCCGACCGCGCCGAATGCCAGAAGGCCTCTGAACTCGCCGCCAAGCACTTCAATGAAGTGATCCTGGACGACTTCTTCTTCTACAACACCAAATCCGACGCTGACATCGCCGCCAAGGGCGACAAGAGCTGGAGCCAGTACCGCATCGAGAAAATGCGCGAAGTGGCCCAGAACCTCGTCCTTGGTCCGGCCCATGCCGTCAACCCGGCCGCCAAGGTGATCATCAAATACCCCAATTGGTACGAACACTTCCAAGGTTCGGGCTTTGATCTGGAAAAAGAAGCCCAGATGTATGACGGCATCTATACGGGCACCGAAACCCGCGACCCCTACGTCACGGACCAGCTGCTGCAGCAATATGAAAGCTACGGCATCATCCGCTATTTCGAGAACATCCGCCCCGGTGGCAATGGCGGCGGCTGGGTCGATACCTACAGCGTCAAATATGTCGACCGTTATGCCGAGCAGCTGTGGGATACCGCTTTCGCCAAACCGCGCGAGATCACGCTGTTCAACTGGCATGATCTGGTCGATCCCGAAAACACCGTCGATGCTGGAGATCGCAAAGCCTGGGCCAAGCGTCCTACCAGCTTTAATTGGGAGGCGATGCAGAAGGGCTTTCGCGCCACCAGTAAAACCGATCATTTCGGCTGGGGCCGCGTCGCCGGGTATTCGCTGGCAGAGGTGGATCGCGCGCTTGGTGCTCTGGGCAATCCGATCGGGATTGCCAGCTACAAGCCCTTCCATTCCGATGGCGAGGATTTCCTCCAGCATTATCTCGGCAATATCGGCATTCCGATCGAGATGACGCCGAAATTTCCCACTGGCGCCAAGCTCGTGCTGTTGACGGAAGAAGCCAAATACGATCCCGACATCATCAAGAAGATCGATGCCCAGCTGAAATCCGGCGGCAACGTCGTCATCACCTCAGGATTCCTGCGCGCCATGCAGGATAAGGGCTTCCGCCACATCGCCGAATGGGAAACCACCGGCCGCGTGCTGTCGATCCATGATTTCGTCACCGGTTATGGCGCCGGCAACGGCAATCTGCTCAATGATCCCAAGCAGCCCAAATCCATCCTCTTCCCGGAAGTGCGTTTCTACACCAATGATTCCTGGGGCATCATCCGTGGCGTCAGCGGCTCCAAGGGCAATCCCATCCTGCTGATGAACGCCTATTCCAAGGGCACCATCTATCTTCTCAATATCCCAGAGAACGTCTCGGACCTTTACGCTTTGCCGCAAGGCGTGATCAGCCAGATCAAGCATTATCTGATGGCCGATTTTCCGGTGCAGATCGATGCGCCGGCGCTGGTGTCGCTCTTTGCTTATGACAACAGCACCCTTGTGGTGCAGTCCTTCCGCGATGGGCCGAGCACCAGCAATGTCATCGTCGCGGGCGCCAATGTGAAACTACGCGACCTGAAGACCGGTCAGCTGATCGCTGCCAAGCCGCCCGCCAAAGCGCCACCGATGGAAATGCGCCGCCGCCGCTGGCTGCAAGCCGAACCGCCGACAACGGTCTTCGCCATCCCCCTCGAAGCCCATAGTTGGCGCAGCTACAAAATCGAACCGTAAGCACATCTCTCTTTCCTCCCTTGCGCACCGCCTGGGAGGAAGGACAGTGCCTTCTGTGCCTCACACTTTGCGCTGCTGTTAAGACGCCCTTGCTGGTGTTTTTCGTCTGCACGCATTGCGCGAGTGCTGTTTCAGGGACGATACTGCCCAGCGTCATTGGGAGGATCGATCATGTTGCAGCGTGTTGCGGTCTTGACCGCTTGTGCTTTGGCGTTGTCACCAGCGGCTTTGGCCGCGCACGGCAAAGTGGGAACTTGGGAGGCAACCATCCAGTCAAACGGGATGGCCGCCATGCCCGATATGTCGAAGCTGCCGCCCTCGGTGCAAGCGCAAATGAAGGCCCGTGGCGTCCACATGAACGCGGGCGGCATGACAACGAAGTTTTGTATGACCGCCGAGCAGGTGAAGAACGACAAACCCGAACTGTCGCGCCACGGCGCTTGCGAAACCGTCAATCTGAAAATGACCGGAAACACTTTCAGCGCCGACATGGTCTGCAAAGGCGAAACCAAGATGCGGGGCCATGTCGAGGTCACCTTTGACTCTGCGGAGCACTATACCGGCCGCACCACCATGACCATGACGGTCGAGGGGCAGACCACGACGCGCGCAACCACCATGGAAGCGCGTTGGCTGTCACCAACCTGCACGGTGAAGTCACCCTAGCCGTTAATTTACATCGCGCTGAGAATTTTTATCTCCGGGGGGAGCATGAAAATGACGCTCAACACGCTTCCGGCAGCTGCCGGAAAGCACAGACGGACGCTCGGTACACTGGCGCGGCTCGCGCTCCTTGTCGCCATGCTCTGGGGCATGAGCCTGCCGCTTTTAGCGCAGACAGCGCCGCTCGATGTCACGCAGTGGATCGTCTACGGCACCACGTCGGACTACTTGCCGGACGCAAAGGTTTATGGTGGCAGCGCTGTAAAGGTGCTGCCGCTGAAAACGCCCGTCGAGGAGTGGACGAGCGGTGCGGTGTTGCCGATCCCCAAGGCGCTGAAAGCGGGCGAGCAGATCAGCGCAGTCTTTTGGGCCCGCGCAGCTGAGCCGGTCGCCGTGAACGTGACGATTCAAGGCGGGGCGCCGTCCTATCCGGTTGTGGCGCAAACGACCGCAGCTTTGACACCGCAATGGCAACGCATCAGCATCAGCGGCGTGGCAGCAAGCGATCTCGCCGCCGCGTCGCAATCTCTTGTTCTACATCTCGGCAAGACGCCCACCGCCGTCTCCTTGGGGCCGGTTCTCTTCCACAACGGAACGCTCGACGAAGTTGACATCGCCGTCGCCTTCGTCAGCTTCCGTGCCACGCGGCTAGAGGATATTCGCATTGCCTCGGCGCCTGGAGTGACTCTGGAAGGGACCTTGCAATCCCCGCGCGGCAAAGGCCCGTTTCCGCTCGTCGTCTGTTTTTCCGGTTCAGGCCCCAGCAAGCGCGGCATTTTCAAGCTTCTCGCCGAACGTCTGCACGCCGAAGGCATTGCCACTTTCGAATATGACAAGCGCGGTGTGGGGAAATCGACGGGCGTCTTTGACGACACCTTCGCGGTGATCCAAGCCGATGCGACGGCGGTGGTGCGGGGACTGCGGCGGCGGCCTGATATCGATCCGGCGCGCATCGCGGTCTGTGGCCTGAGCCAAGGTGGCGTCGTCGGCCCGTTGCTCGCTGCCGAAGACCCTCAGATCGCGGCTGTGGTGATGTTCGCTGGGCCGGTGGGGGCGCAAGGCGATTTGTTTCTTGGTGGTTTGCGCAGGAAGTTGCAGCAATCCGGGACGCGGAGTCCGGCCGCCATTGAGCGCATTGTCGAAACCGTTCGCGTATGGATGGACGCCCGTGCCGCGAAGATGCCAGAGGCCCAACTCGCTGTGCTGCAAACCGCCGCTCAGGCTGCTTTCGCCACCGAAGGCACCACACCCGAGCAAGCGGAAGCCATGATCGCGGTGTTGAATCATCCCGTACTGCAATCGATGTACGAAGTCGGGCCTGACAACACTTTGGCGCGGGTCAAAGTCCCCGTATTGGCCCTCTATGGAGAAAAGGACACCGTCCTCGTCAATGCGGAATGCATTCCCGCGGCCAAGGCAGCATTAAAGAACAATCCCGATGCCACAGTGGTCGTCATTCCGGGGGCAACTCATGTCTTCCGCACCGAAGGCAGCACCGAACTCTATCCGGTCTCAATCCCCGAAATGCTCGATCTGGTCACCACTTGGCTAGTGGTGCGCTTGCATCCGCAAAAGCTGGCGCCGTGAAGGAGAGGCAAGGGCGTTAATGTGTCCGGCGTCCGAAGCTGCTTTTCGGCGGCCCGCCGTATTGGGGCGCTGCCGGTTTGGGGGCTGCGGTCGGAAGCGGCGGGCGGGGGACACCGCCATCGCCTTGCCGCGCCAGATAACGCGCCACCACGGCATCGGCATCGAAACTAGTGTCTGACGGCGAGGCGCCGCCTTGCTTGCGCTCGCCTGGGCGGGGTGTCCGCAAAGCCAGGACGATCATGGCGAGTTTGAAGACGAGAATGATGGAGAAAATGAGCCCGACCGATGCCAGGCCAATCAGGAATGGGCTCAAGCCTAAGGTTTGCGCGTCTTCCAGCGAGCCGCTGTAGCCGATGAAATAGTACAACAGCGCACCGCAATAGACGATGGGCACCACGGTCTTGAATATGCCGATCACCGGCCGCAACGATTCCACGCCCCATCTCCACTGGAATGGATGCGATTATCATACTTGTTTGCCAACAAACCCTAAACGCGAGCGCCTTTCCGTCATTCTTTCGGGCTCGCTTATTCTGACCCCGCCATTTTGCGCGTCGCTTTTGTGTCGGAGATCTGTCGGGCCTGCAACAACCGTGTCGGATACCCGACAGTTTGTTCGAAAAAAGCACGCGGCAAGCCATTAAACACGGCTTATGGCGACAATTGTGCTGGCATGGCTTTTGCGTTTGCGCTGATCAAGCCCAATCGACAAGTTTGTGGAGATCAGCAATGGCCAACATCACCTTTTCCTCACCCAAAATGGCGAGAGATGTCACCGTCTACGCCGTTGCTGGTGACCGCGGCACGCTCTTGGCCATTGCCAGAGAACACAAGATACCAATCCCCTTTGATTGCCAGGATGGCGAGTGCGGCTCTTGCATTGTGGAAGTCACTCATCTCAACCCCAATCGCAAATACGGCATCGCGCTGACCGAAAAAGAAAAAGAAGTTCTGCGGCAACTGGGCAAGATTACCAAGGAAGAGATCATCAATGCCGAAGTCAACGATATGCCGCCGCGCTATCGGCTTGCCTGCCAGTGTTTCATCCGCAATGAAGAAATCCTTGTCAGCTTTGATGGCGACGAAACCTTGCCGGGAAAGGGTCCGCATATCACGCCCGCCGCACCGCGTTTGACCAGCGGCATCCAGATCACCTCTCTCGAAGAGTTTTTCTGCTACGCGGTCAAAGTCGAAGAGGATGCGGCGCTGCATTTCGAGAACATCGCCAGTGCGATGGAGGAGTGTGGCAATCGCGAGGTGGCCAAACTGTTCTTCCAACTCGGCGCCTTCTCGCGTCTGCATCTGGCCGAAGCCAAATCGCGGGCGGGAAATCTTGATTTCACCAAAACCATCCCACCGAATTATGTTTGGCCGGATTATGCAACACCCGAGCGGACCTCTATATGGGCCGGCGATTCTGATATGACGCGCCTCGATGCGCTGAAAGCGGCACTGCAGGGCGAAATGCGTGGCTATGAATTCTACGTCTCGGTGGCCGCCAAATCCAAGCTCCCCGACGTCGTCGCCGCCGCCAAAGAATTTGTCAAAGAAGAAGCCGAGCACGTCAAAATTCTGGAAGCCTGGATCAC
>JARLIR010000228.1 GCA_031291635.1 Rhizomicrobium sp.
CGAAAGCGACAGGTTCTCTACCGGCAGCCAGTTGAGTTCGGCTTCCATGCCATAGGCTTCAGCTTTGTTGGCATTGAAGAAGACGCCGTTGCCGTTGGAATCGTTACCGTTCAGCTGAATGTCGTCGACCGTGTAGGTGAAGGCCGAGACATTGAAGCGCAGCGTGTTGCTGAGTTGGCTCTTAAGGCCGCCTTCCAAGGACAGAATGGTTTCCGAATTGGCGAAGGTGAAGGGGGAGTTGAACACCGCCGAACGGCCCTGAATGGTCGGGCCGCGGAAGCCGGTGGCAACGCGGGCATAAAGGCTGACTTCGGGGCTCACTTCATAGAGTGCGCTGACATCCCAGCTTGGCTTGGTGGATTCCAGCGTGGGGTTGCGGTCGGCCGTCGCCGGGAAGGTGACAATACCCGCCGCCGTGTCGGCGGTCTTCAGAAGATGCGTTTCCTTTTTGTCGTTGGTCACGCGCGCGCCGCCCGTGATGGTGAGGTTCGGTAGCACTTCATAGCTCGCCTGGCCGAAAAATGCCCAGGAGGTATTGGCATCGCGCAGACGCACCCAATTGTTGGGGTTCGCCGCTGCCGTGGTCAGGAAGAAGGCGCGCTGATAGAACTCGGTGATATCGTGCTGGTCGAAATACATACCACCGACCTGCCATTTGAACTTGCCTTCTGCACTGCTCGCCAGCCGCACTTCTTCGGTCCACTGACCAAGGGCGCGAATACGGCCCATCGATTCGCCGAAGCCGGCATTGCCGTAGTCGGCCGCTGCGCCGCCATCGGTATCACCGCGGCTCTGGCCTTCCGTGGCTTCGAAACCGGTGATCGAAGTCAGCGTGATGCCGCCGAAATCGTATGCGATGTTTTCCGAGATGCCATAGGTGTTATAGCCCTGCGGGTTGTTATGGCCTTCATCCCAGCGCGCCTGGTTCCAGTGCTGGGAACTGGCATCGTGCGAACCGATGGTCAACGCCCCGCGGCGGAACACACTCGCCGGGCCGTCATACCAGCGGCCATGCGCTGAGGTCAGCATGGAAAGGTTTTCCACCGGCGTCGCCAGCAGCTGTACGCGCAGATCGCGTTCATTGAAGCCGCCGGTTGCGTTCTTCTGGCCCGTGGGCGTGCCGTCAGCACTGGGTCCGGTATAGGTATTGTCGATGTAATCGGCGCGCGATTGAAAAAGTCCGGACACGCGGATGGCTAGCTTGTCGGCGATGATCGGGCCGCCGACGCCGAAATCGAGATCGACACTGTTATAAGCGCCATAGCTGGCAGAGCCACGGCCCTCGAAATCCTGAGTCGGGCGATTGGTGTCGAATTTGATGATACCGGCCGTGGTGTTGCGGCCGAACAGAGAGCCTTGGGGACCGCGCAGCACTTCGACCTGCGCCACGTCATAAGCGGGGTTCGATTTCAGCACGACATGTTCGAGTACGATGTCGTCTTGAATAATCGACACGGGCTGCGAGGCGCCGAGATAAAAGTCGACATTGCCGAGGCCGCGAATATAGAAGCGCGGGAAAATGCGGCCCGTGGTGGATTCAACATAAAGACTCGGCACTTTTCCAGAGAGCGCCAAAAGCGTGTCATCGCCTGAAGAGGTGATGCTAGTCAGGGCATCGCCGCTCAGCACACCAACCGAGATTGGCACATTCTGCTGATTCTCGGGGCGACGCTCCGCCGTGACGACGACTTCTTCCAGACCATCCGCTTTAGCCTGAGCGAAGGCCGGGTCTGCGTAAAGCATCGCACCGATAGCCACGCTGGCCAGAAGGGCGCGGTTGGTGATCCCCTTGATATGCATGATTCATGTCCCCACAATAATGGTTGCCGATCGTGAGACGAGGGACGCACGCAGACCTCGGCTCGGGACAATGCCCCGTCCGTTGAAATCGTGTTTGATTGAGCCCCAAGACTCCGCTGCAACGACCTCTAGGCGACAATCATGTAGCTGAGGTGACAAGGTGGATGCGCAGCAACATTTCGCAAACGGTACCGCGCAGCTGTAGCGCAAAGATCACGCTGCCCAACTAAGGCGCGGACTTATTGGCTCGCTGTGCCAGCAATAGCGCGCCGAGCAATCCGGAATTCTGATCAAGCCCCGGTGCGCGGATGATGGTTCCAATCTCGGCATCGGCGCACCAATAAGATTGGTTGAGAGCAGTTGCAGCGGTTTTGATTCTGTCCAGCAATCCCGGCGTATTCAGCACGCCGCCGCCAAACACGATCGCACCCGTAGAGAGGGTGGCGATCAGTGTCATGGCCAGTTGGCCAAGATAAAACGCCACGATCTCCTGTTCTTCGCTGCCCAGCTCAGAAAGCGGATTTGCCCAGCGCCGCTCTATCGCAGGTCCGCTCGCCAAGCCTTCCAGGCAGTCCCCATGAAAGGGGCATGTCCCGGTAAAAACCAAATCGTCGCTATGACGGCGCGGGAAGATATGCCCCATCTCGGGATGCCGCCTGCCGTGAACGGCCTTACCGTCGATGGCGATGCCAACGCCGATACCCGTGCCGACGGTGACATAGGCTGCGGTACTGGCACCTTTCGCAGCGCCCCATTCGGCCTCTGCCAATACTGCGCCATTCACATCCGTATCAAAGCCAACCGGAACAGCGAAAGCTTGGGCGATAGCGCCGCAAATATCGATTCCGCTCCAGCCCGGCTTGGGCGTCGATAAAATCCGCCCCCATCCCGAAGAGGCGGCGTTCACATCGGCTGGGCCGAAACTCGCAACGCC
Source organism: Rhizomicrobium sp. (assembly GCA_031291635.1). GTDB lineage: Bacteria > Pseudomonadota > Alphaproteobacteria > Micropepsales > Micropepsaceae > Rhizomicrobium. The sequence goes on from JARLIR010000228.1 coordinate 2,735, forward strand.
GAACGCCGCGATGGCGCCGTGTTCGCCTTCCATGCGGCGAAAGAAATCCACCACATGACCGAGGGTGCTGACTGGGTCCGCAGTCGTAATGCTCACCCGCTCATGGACGTCGCTCGGCGCGCTTGCGACCGCGCAGACGAATTTCGTGCCGCCCGCTTCGATGCAGCCATAGAGCCGGTCTGCCACTGTCTCCTCCTACCAAAACCAAGCCATCGCCAGCGCGGCGCAATATCCGCGCAAGGCTTGCTTCTGTCCAGCAAGCGCTCGCCTTAGGCGGCCAGCCAGGACAAGGCATTGCTCAGGAAGCGCAACTGCATCGGCGCTGCCATGTCGGGGACACGCTGAAAGACGATCTTGCCCTCACCGAGCTTGGTCGTAAAACTTCCCGCGCCGATGCGCCGATCATGATCGCGGCTATAACCCGCAACCACCGTTACGCCTGGGCCTTCCACCATCAGACCATTAGCCAAGCGTCCCCGTGCTTGAAAAAAACCGTCCATAGCTTGGTTGGCAGGCATGCCGCTATAGAGCGGATGGTCGGCCAAGAAATACCAATTGCCCATCCATGGCGCGCGATAGCGGCCGACTTGGCCATGATAGGTGAAGGCACCGGCCTCTGCGAGTTGTCGCGCCACACCATCCGCTAGGCCATCTTCCTGCGCCAAAACCAGCAGCGGCAGGCCATTTTTCACAGCATCCAGCAGCGCCTCGGGCAAGGCGCCCGCCACCGTCTTGGTTTTCGCATTCTTGTCGAGGGTCATGCCGGCGTCACCGCCGAGTTTTTGCCCCGCTGTGGCATTCTCCGTCAGGCCGGAGGAGATCACTACATCGTAGTGCTTGCCGTCAACGAATTCTTCCACGGTAACACCGGGCAGCTTCGCCAGTTGCGCCCGCAGAGACGGCCACACACCTGTCACCCCGACCTTTAGGGTCTTGCCGGACGCTGGCGCGCGCTTGGCCTCTACCACCCAGATGTCACGGACATGTGTGGCATTCAGTGCGCCCGTGAAGGCAAATTCGAAGCGATAACGCCCCTCTTGCTCCAGCGGCGGCGTCGCAAATCCCTCTTGCACCAAGGCGCTCATTTGCGTGGGCTGGAAGGATGGCGCGGGCAGACTGATAAGAACCGTTCGCCTTGCTTTGGGATCGGTCATGGAAAAGCGGAGCGTTCCCTCTATGGCACGTCCGCTATCATTAAGCAGATAGAAATCGAACAAGGCCGCTTCGCCGCGAGGAACCGTCAGGCGCCGCTGTTTGGCAACCGGGCGGACACTCAAAAGGCTGCCCGCGATGAGGGCGGGATCGGATTTGAAATTGCGGAAATTGTCGACGATGCCAGAATGGTTATCGATGGCGGTGGTCTCCCAGCCCGAGATCGCAGCGTAATCGACCGCATCGGCAATACGGATATTCTCCATGTAATTCTGCCAGCTGGCATAGGCTTTGTGACCGATGGATTTGAACAGTGTCTCGGCATTGGGAAATGCGCCGCGAAAACCCCAACGGTCGAGAAAGCCCTGATAGGCCGCCAGAATCTCTTGATGATCCTTCAAGTCATAAGCTTTGCCGCCGCGACTCAGAATTTCGGCGACCATCATGGTGTGGTTATCGGGAACCGCGCAGCCTTCCATCTCGCCATATTCAACGATCTGTTCCCGGGTGGAATTGCGATAGGTGAAGTGCTGCGGGTCTTGATAAAAGCTGTCGTACCACTGATCGCCCGCACCTTGATGGTCATCCCACCAGCCGCCCCAGGCCTCGCGATCGGAACGATGCAGCTTGGCATCGTACGGCGCATAAAAGGCTTGTGCGGCGTGAATTTCAGGCGACGACATGCCGTCATTCATCAGGATGATGCGACTTTCGTCTTCCGCCCGCATCGCCTCCAGCACTGCCGTCACGGTGGGATCGGCAAAATCGGCGTTATTCTCGTTTTGCAGGGTCCAATGGATCAGCGAGGGGTGGCTGCGGAAGGTCCGCATCATCAAGCAAATTTTTGCCATCACATAGCGCTGACAAAACTTGTCTGCTTCGCTGACTGGCGGCTGCATCAACAGGCTATGCTGGTCGACTGCTGCGCCATCCGGCAGGCGACCGAAAGCAAATTTGCCGCCGCCGGGTTCCATGGCGCGCAGCAGCCCCAGCCGGTCTTGCGCCTCCAGCACATCGTGCTTGCCGGGATTGCGATGGAAAGCCAGACAATTGAGTCCCAGCGCCTTGGCTTGTGTCACTTCCTTTTCGGCGAGGTCCGGTGTCGGCCACATACCGTTGCCGCCCCAATAACCCCAGCTAATGGCCGAGTAGAGTTTGATGTGTCGGCCATTGAGGCTGAAGCGGGCATCGTCACCCAATCCTTCCACAGTGAACCAGCGAAAGCCGAAACGCTGCTCGCGCCGGTCTTCGCTCAACATCGCGATCAACCGGTAGAGATGTGGTGTCTCCAAATCCCACAGCGCCGCGTCTTTGGCGCTGGCTTCAAAGCGCCAGGTGACGGTCTTGCCCGCCACGCTATGGCCAAGGGCCCGAAACTGCGCCATGAGACGTTGGTTGCTTTTGTCGTCGACAATGGACAGCAGTGGTGCGCGCGGTGGCTTGCCCGAGACTTTCGCGCTGACAAAGACATTCACCACGCCGGGCTTTGGCGTGTTCAAGACCCACAGATCGCTGATCCTCGCCCCCATGGGATGGGTGCTAAGGCGCATGCCGCGATCCAGTCCGCCAAAGCCATGGCTGCGCTGAATCTTGACCTTGCCCCAGCTCAGTGTGTCGCCATCCACCCAATCATAGCGTCCGCCGGGATTGGTGATGCGGATGGCGAGCACGTTCTTACCGCCCGGCACGGCCGCGGCGGTGAGATCGCATTCAAAAGGCAGTTGTTCCAGGATCGAATAGCCGACCAGCTTGCGGTTGAGATAAACTTCGACTCTGAGGCGCGCGCCGCGTATGTTGAGAATGAGACGGCGGCCTTTGGCGCTCACGGGAATGGCGATCTCGCGCCACCACCACGACACACCTGTGTAAGCGCCGTTGCGCGCTTCGCTGTCGCTGTCGGCATAAGTGAACTCGTCCATGGTGTAGGGGCGGCTGCCATTCGCCCCCCAAAATTGCTGCTCGACCGTGGCGGGTAGGGTCACGGTGATCGCGCCCTCGCGGGCCAGCGCGTCCCAGCCGCCGCTCGGCGGATTCACCGGCAGGGTTTTCAGCCTCACATCGTCGGGCAGATAGATCGTATCATCCTGCCAGACGGCGGCGCGGTCGAGCCACAACTGCCAGCCGTCATCGGGAATGGTCAGCGCCTGCGCGCTCTGGGCCGCCTCTGCCGCGGTGCTGGCAGCCAGGCTCAGCCCCAAGCCGGCGAATTGGCGACGGTTGATCCGCGTCATGATGATCGTCCTGGTTCTGCGCCGCTTATTGTGAAGTGCTCGGCTGTTGTTGCCCGTACATCTCTAATCTAAACTGCGCAACAAAGAACACAATGCGCCAAAAGCGATCACGCAATCACAGCTTTGGGTGCAATCCGGGAGAGAACTATGCGTATCATGCTAGCCGCGTTGATGGCTTCGGCCGCTTTTGTTCTGCCCGCAGAGGCAGGCCCGGATGCGCTAGCCACGGGCTTTGCGACCCCGCCGCAAAGCGCGCGACCGCATACCTTCTGGCCTTGGATGAATGGCAACGTCACGAAAGACGGTATCGCCAAGGATCTGGCCTGGATGCAGCGCGTGGGGCTTGCGGGCATGCCCGCTGTCGATGCCGCCATCGATACGCCAACGGTGGTGGACCACCGCATTCCTTATATGTCGGAGGAATGGAAGGACACTTACCGTTACGCCGTCGATCTCGCCGCGCAAAAGAATATGGAGATTGGCATCGAAGGCGCGCCGGGTTGGAGCATGTCGGGCGGGCCTTGGGTTACGCCGCAAGAGGGCATGAAGAAGCTCGTCTGGAGCAGCGCCAAAGCCGAAGGCGGCAAGCGTTTCAAAGCGATTCTGCCGCAGCCGCCCGACAACATCGGCCCCTTACAAAACCTTCCTATGGCTGGCGATGAAGCCCCCACGGCAAAGACCGCGTCGCTGCATTTCTATCGCGATGTCGTGGTGATGGCTTATCGCACCCCCGCTGAGACGCCCGCCATTGCCCACACTTTCTGGAACAATGGCTCCTTGGATAGCGCCCAGCTTAACGGCGGTGATCTGTCGAAAGTGATCACCCTCACCCCTACCATGCCAGACGGCGATGTCTTCCTGGCAGTGAAATACAAAAAGCCCGCCACTATAGAGGGCGTCACCCTCGCCATGACGGTGGCAAAATCCCTCGGCTACAAGGCGGTGGTGGAAGCCTCCGATGATGGCGAAGCTTGGCGTGCCATCGCCGATTTTCCTCCCGCGGCGCAGCTTCAGCGCATGCAGATGGGCGAGCAGACGATTTCCTTTGCCCCCGCCACGGCGCGCTGGTTCCGCGTCGTCTTGAAACCGGGCGAGCCGCTGCGCCGCTCCTATCGTCCCACCGGCGATGCCGCCCCTGGTGCGGTGCCCGCAGGCAGTGTCACACAAACCTCTGCCAATCCTTTGCTGGTCAAGCCCGGCACGGTCGAGCGCGCCTATCAAATCCGCGAGCTTCAATTCCACGCTTCTGCCACGGTGCATGAGTTCGAGAAGAAAGCGATGTTCGCCGCCCCACCGCGCGATTTCTATAGCCTCGCTGGCACGCCAGACATCGCCCCGGGCAGCGCCATCGATCCGGCTGGCATCGTCATCCTCAATGACAAGTTGAAACCCGATGGCACGCTCGAGTGGACGCCGCCGCCGGGCCATTGGACGGTGCTGCGGCTGGGCTATTCCTTGGTCGGGGCCGAAAACCATCCCGCCCCACCAGAAGCCACGGGCCTTGAAGTCGACAAGCTCAACGCCGCGCATGTGCGCGCGTATTTCGAGCGCTATCTCGATATCTATCAGAAGATGCTGGGCCCCGATCTTTTCGGCAAACGCGGCGTGCAAATGCTAGAGATCGGCAGTTCGGAAATCGGCCAGCAGAACTGGACCGAAGATCTCATCACCGAATTTAAGCTTCGTCGCGGCTACGACCCCACGCCCTATCTTCCGGCCCTAACGGGTGCGGTGGTGAATAGCCCCGCCGCCTCTGACAAATTCCTCTGGGATTTCCGGCGCACCGTGGAACAGCTTCTGGCCGACAACCACTATGGCGAGCTCGCCAAAGTGGCGCATGAGCGCGGCCTCTTCGTGCAGGGCGAAGCGCTGGAGATTTTCCGCCCCACTTTTGGCGACGACATGGAAATGCGCCAGCATTTCGATGTCCCCATGGGCGCGATGTGGACCTACAACACCGATAAATTTCCCCAACAGCTCACCTATGAGGCCGATCTGCAGGGCGCCGCGTCCGTGGCCCATATCTACGGCCAGAAATATATCGCCTCGGAATCCCTCACCAGCGATTTACAGCCCTGGGCTTGGGCGCCCAGCGGGCTGAAACGCTATATCGATATGGTGTTCGCGCGCGGTGCCAACCGCGTCTACATTCACACTTCGGTGCACCAGCCTCTGGACAAAGCGCCCGGCCTGACCTTGTTCGGCTACGGCCAGATGTTCGACCGCCACGAAAGCTGGGGTGAAATGGCAAAGCCCTGGCTCGATTATATCGCGCGCGCATCCTATCTATTGCAGCAAGGCCGATTTGTTGGCGACATCGCGTATTTCTATGGCCAGGAAGCCCCGCTGACGACTCTGTTCGGCGAAAAGCGGGTCGATCTTCCGCCTGGCTATGCCCTCGACTATTTCAATGCTGATGCGCTTCTCAACCAGCTTTCGTTCGAGAATGGCGAACTCACCACGAAATCCGGCCAGCTTTACAAAGTTATCTATCTAGGCGGCGCCAGCCAGCGCCTGACTGTCAGTGTGCTGAAGAAATTGCGAGCGCTGGTGGAGGCGGGCGCCATCATCGTAGGCAAACGGCCTTTGGAATCGCCCAGCCTCGCCGATACGCCAGAGGCCTTTGCCGCTGCTGCCGAGGCGATATTTGGCAAAGGCGGTGAAACCGCTCCACGCGCTGTGGGCAAGGGCAGGGTTTTCCCAGCCGGGTTGCTCCCCGACGCCTTGGCCGTAGCGATTGCGCCGGACTTCTCCACCACCGGTACCACTGCCATGGTGCAATATGTCCACCGCCAACTCAGCGATGGCGAGGTGTATTTCGTCTCGAGCCGTAGCGAAAAGCCAGAGAGCTTTACCGCCAGCTTCCGCACCAGCGGAAAATTACCGGAGCTCTGGGATGCGGTGACGGGAATGTCTTCGCCAGTCTCTTATCGTATCCATGATGGCCGAACCGACGTGGCGCTCGCACTGCCCGCCAACGGCTCGGTGTTCGTGGTCTTGCGCAAACCTGCCAAAGCGCAAGAAGTCGTGCTGCCCGCCAAGATCCAAACCCCGGTGATGACCTTAAGTGGCGCTTGGAGCATCGCCTTCCAGCCTGGACGCGGAGCGCCCTCTGCTATCACCAGTGATCTGAAGCCTTGGAACGAAAGCGTCGACCAGGGCGTCAGGTATTTCTCGGGCGAAGGCACCTACCGCAAAACTTTTGTGATGCCGGGCAAGCGCAAAGGCGCCCACTACGCCCTTGATCTCGGTTCGGTGAAGGAAATCGCCCAAGTTACGCTGAACGGAAAAGCGGTCGGCACAAGCTGGATGGCGCCGTTCAAGCTCGATATCACCAAAGCCGTAAAGCCGGGCAAGAACGTGTTGACGGTGAAAGTCGCCAACCTCTGGGTCAATCGCCTGATTGGAGATGCGCAGCCTGACACCAAAGAAAAAATTGCCTTCACCACCATCGCCACCTATCGCCCCGATGCGCCCTTGTGCGCCTCGGGGCTGCTCGGGCCCGTGCAAGTGCTGCGCGTCTCGGGCAAATAAAAAAGGGCCGGTGCGAAAACACCGGCCCTCATTTTTCGGACGAAACATCCTAAAGCGCTATCGGCGTCACTGGCACCAGCGGCGCACTCGGTGCTGCGGAGGCAAACACGCTTTCCGTCCGCAGTCCCGTGACATCTTCTGCCACAACTGGGGGTCGTGCGTCGGCGGTCTGGCAGCGTATGTCGATATTGTGCATCGTCACATTCTTGGCATGGCGCAGATAGAAACCGTAAGCTGGCATCACACCAAACATGTCAGGATCGGGATAGCCGTCTACCACCTCTGGCGGCTTGATTGCGACGTCGGAAACCGTGCCGCCGCCAGGATGAATTTGGCGGATATTGTTCAAGGAGACATCCTCGATGATGCCGCCTGGCACGCCCGAAATGATCGAGCAATAACGCTTGTCGAGAAAATGGCAGTCGATATCGCTGATCGAAACGCGGCGCAACACCGCCATCGGTGCGCCCTTCGGAGCCCGCCGCCGGTCGCCAAGTCGCAGGAAGATCGGCGCTGCCGTCGTATCGCGCATGACGAGGTTCGACACCACCACATCTTCTAACACCGCGCCGTCGACGCTCTCCAGCGCCAGCCCATTGCCGCAATCGAAGACGCAGTTGGAAATCGAGATATTGCGATACCCACCGGTCGATTCGGTACCCAGCTTGATGCGGCCCGAGGTCAGATGCGGAGTGATGTCTTTGAGTTGTTCGCGCTTATAGGTACCATCGAGAAGGCTACCCACGGCAAAGCCGGAGACGAAGCAATTGGTGATGGTGACATTTTCCGTCGGACGCACTTGGCCGAGCGCATAAGAGCTCTTCAGCACAATGGCATCGTCTGTGGGCGAATTCACCGAACAGTTGGAAATCCGGCAATTGCGCACCACATCAACATCGATACCATCGCGATTGGTATCGATCTTCAAGTTGTCGATGGTGCAGTTGTCGACGCCCGTGATGATAACACCAAAATGGCCGCCGCGCAGAATAGTGATATCGCGCAGGGTAATGTTCCGGGAATTCTTGATGGCTATGGCTTTGTTGCCCAATCCCGCCATGTTTTTCACCGCCTCGGCATGGTCGGCAATGCGCGCGCGCAGCATCGGCGTGTCCGGCAGATCGCGACCAATGCCGACACTCCAGGGCGCATTGGGGCTGACATTGGTGAGACCTTCACCATCGATCATCCCGGGCCCGAGGATCGCGACATCCTCGATATTCTCGCCCCATATCAGGCTGTTGTGAAAATAGGAGTGGCCGTAATCCTGGAAGTTTTCGAACGGATTAGTTTCGGCCGGATCGTAGTGGCCTTTGTGCCTCTTGGGGTCGGCCGCCACCAGCACCGAGCCGGAACCGAAATAGAGCGTGACATGACTCTTCAAGCGCAGGGAAAAGGACAAGAAGCGCCCTTTGGGGATGAATACGGTGCCGCCGCCAATGGCCGCGGCTTTGTCGATGGCCTGTTGAATGGCCGCGGTGTCGATCGTCTTGCCGTCGCCCTTGGCGCCGTATTTGCGAATGTCGAAAGCGTCCGGCGCATTGGCGCTGGCCGCATAAAAGGGAAGCACGGCCAGACTCGTGCCCATCAAGATTTGACGGCGCCCGAACAGGCCCCAATCGGTGCGCGTGTTTTCGCTCATGATCATTCCTCCCATATGTGGCAGCTTTTACCGCCAATGTTTCGTGTAGAATGGGCGCGCCAACAAACCAATACAATCACGCTCGCGTCCTTGGGAGGGGCGCGGATGACGCATGAAAGCGTTGTCCTGCAGGCGTAAAATAAGGGTTTAGCTATCGACGACCATCAGCTTGACACCGTTTTCGGTTATCATCTTGGCAGAGGCATCGCTGATGCGGCTGTCGGTGATGACGGTATGTAGCCTAGGTAGTTCGCAGAGAAGATGCGCCGCCGAATTGCCGAATTTGCTCGCATCCATCAGCGCGATGAGTTGATCGGCAAGGCTGAGCAATTTGCGCTCCGCTTGCACCAAGATGATGTCGCTCTGCATCAAACCATGGCGTGTGATGGCTGCCGATCCCAAGAACATGCGGCTGGCATGAAAGGAGCGCGTCGACGCTTCGACAAATGGGTCCAGCACGATGTTTTGTTCGCGGAATACAACGCCACCTGGGATCGACACGCCGGTATTGGGTTGTTGCAAGAGGGCGCTGACGATGTGCAGAGAATTTGTCATAACCTGCAGCTTCAAGGGCTCCAGATGGGGGCACATCTGCAATGTGGTCGAACCGCCATCGATGATCACGGCTTCGCCCGGGTGGCACAGCGCGGCGGCGGCTTTGCCGATCGCCTCTTTGGCCGCGCTGTTGCGATTCACATTCTCGTGAAAGGGTACGCCTTGGAGGTGAAAGCCGGTGATCTCGCTTTCGGCCCCAATCTGGGCGCCGCCACGCACGCGCTTAAGCTTCCCCTGTTCCTGCAGGCGTTCCAGATCACGCCGCAGCGTTGCGGCTGAGGCGGAAAGCCGTCGCGACAGATCGCGAAACGAGACAAAGCGCTGCTCTTCAAGCAGGTTTAGAATGACTCTATCGCGCTCAGTTGCGTGCATGTTCGACTCATGAAGCGCCAAAACCCCACCCCTATTATACGATATTTGGCCGGTCGTGCTATTCACACCATCAAATAATGCCAGCTTCAATGGCTGCTGTCTTGCGCTCCGCCGCCTTCTGGCTGCGATACCCCGATTCTCGGAACAGAACGACGGGATCTGCCGCACCACCTGCCTCGACGCGAGCCAGTGCTAGAATGGGCGTGACATCGACATTGTAGGCGCGGCGCAGCGAACGGAACGCCATCATCACGTCATTGCCGTCACGCGCTGCCTTCAGTGCCTCGCGGTCGATCAGAAGCGCGCGCGCGTAAGCGCCCGCGATGGCTTCAGCAGCGGCGAACAGGCTTTCGACCGGGTCGGTGAGGTTATGGGATTCATCGATCATATAAGCGGGGTTGAAAGCAGCCGGATTGGCTAGGTCAGCCTCGACCAGCTCATTAAAGATGAGGAAGAGCTGGTGCGGATTGATGGCGCCCGCGTCTAAATCGTCGTCGCCGTATTTGCTGTCGTTGAAGTGGAAGCCGCCGAGCTTGCCCACCCGATTGAGCATCGCCACGATCTGCTCGATATTCACGTTGGGCGCGTGGTGGCCAAGGTCGACCAGACAGGCTGCTTTGGGGCCAAGCTCTGTGGCCGCCATTAGGCTGGTGCCCCAATCGGAGATCACAGTGGAATAAAACGCCGGCTCGCAGATCTTATGCTCGAGCAACATGCGCCAATCGGCCGGCAGGGCGGCATAAATCTGCGCCGTGCTCTGCATGTAGCGGTCAAACGAGGCCCTGAAGCTCTGCTGCCCCGGAAAATTGGTGCCATCGCCGATCCACACGGTGAGCGCTTCAGCGCCCAGCTTCTTGCCAATCTCGATGCAATCGATGTTGTGCGCCACGGCTTGTTCGCGGGCCTTCTGGTCGCTTGCGGTCAGGCTGCCGAATTTGTAAGTCGCCGCTTGGCCGGGCTGATCCTGAAAGGTGTTGGAGTTCACCGCATCGAAGCCAAGCCCAAGGGCAGCTGTCTCTTCCTTCAGCGCCACGGGGTCGCTGGTGTGATCCCAAGGAAAATGTGTCGAGACGCGCGGAGTGATGCGACACAGCTGCTGCACCACGGCGCAATCTTGCAGACGTTCGCGCAAGTTGGTCGGTTCGCCGGGAATGGGAAAGCGGCCGAAGCGGGTGCCGCCGGTGGTCAGACCCCAGCTCGGGATTGCCACCGAAAAGGCGGCTACTTTGCGTTTGATCGCCGCAATATCGATGCCGCGCTGCTGCAGCGTGCGGCCCAGCCCGTGATATTCTTCGTGCAGGCCGTCCAGGCGTTTGCCGTTGTGAAGTTCGATGCGTTCATGGGGCAGAAAGACTGCCATGGTCGTCTCCCGTCATGCGCGGCCGCGGGCATCCCGGGCCGTCATTTTGCGATTGTTCAACTCTAACACAGGCTATCCGGCTGCCCTGTTGCAGTGCCGCCGACACCTAAAATCTAGCGCATTGCCGCGCCGACGAGGGCTGGCTCCAGGCGTGCCACGGGCTTTTCGGCCGCAGCTTTTTCCGCCATGCGCCAGCCATTCAAGGCCATCGCTGAGGGCAGCGGTTTGACGCCGAAGCGGCGGGCGAGGTCGACCAGATTGGCCGTGGATATCGTCTGGCGGGGACCGCCCATCGAAATCACTTTGACCAGCAATTCGCCGGCCTTTTCTGCGGTCTCGATCAGGCCGAAGGCCTCACCAAGATCGTGGCCGGTGGCAAACACGCCGTGGAAGGGCCAAACCGCCATGGGGTGATGAGCAAGCAACGCCGCCGTCGCATCGCCAATGGAATCCGTTCCCGGCACCATCCAATCCATGATGCCGATGCCGTCTGGAAACACGACCAGGCATTCAGTCGAGGCTTCCCACAGCGCGCGTGTGATATTCGCGCTGGTCAGCTCCAAGACATAGGAGAGAGCGATCACATGCGTGGCATGACAATGCATGATCACGCGCTTCAAACGGCTGTTCGGCTTCTGGCAGGCAAAATGCGAACTCAGATGGGCTGGCATTTCCGAAGTGGGGCCGCCTTTTTCACCGAAGCCCCACATGATCTCTACGGCGTTGCCATCCGGCAGCACGCGGATGACCCCGAGGTTTTCTTCCGGCTCGCGTTCGACATTGCGAAAATAGGCACCGGTGCCGGTGACCAGGAAGTACTCGCCGTCGAGACCGGCCACCGGCAGCGTCAGCGGCCAGATGCGCGTCTTCGTCCACGAAGCGAGGTAGGGTTCGATATCGCTGGGTAAGAGCCGCAAGGAGACATTGCCGCCATTGCGCTCATCCCACCCCTTACGCCACATGTCAGTGGTGACCCGCACCATCTCCGAGACGAACCACGATTGGTCGGTGCGCAAACTATCCATCAGAGTAAAAATCCTGTTACGGCCGCATAGGCAGGGGCATGAAAGAAAACCGGCACCGGGTGAGCGGGGAGCACCCCCAGTGCCGGATAGGCAGACACCAACGCCCGCCCTGGGAGGGAAGAGCACAGCGCGTCCGCGAAAATTGAGTTTGGCGAGGGGGTATAGAATTGAACCGCGCGGTCGCTGATCATCTCCGTCCCTCTTCGCCGTGCCATCCTGGGGTGATCGGTAGCGCTCTTCACCCCTTGACGACTTCAATCACAATCGCACAAATCCCATCAAAAAGAAATAGGGGGGAGCCGTGCGACATATTACGGCCCCGCAGCGGAAGGTGTGAGAAATGATAGAAAACCGAGCGTTCTTAGGCCTCATGCAGCCATGCTGCGCGCTTCTTGCTGTGCTCCTGCCTGCATGCTCGATCCTGAGCGCGGACGACCGCCGCTGGGCGCGATTCCGTTGCCGGAGACCAAAATCGCTGGCGGCTCCGTCATATTCTAACGGTTGAGATGAGGTGCACGATGCAGACCAAGGCGGTGGTTGTTCTCGATGTCGGCAAGACGCTGGCGAAGCTCTCTTTGTGGTCGCAGGGGAGGCTTTTGGATCGTCGCACGCGCCCCAATGCCCGTTGCGTCAGCTCTGCGGGGTACCCCTGTTTGGACACAAAGGGGATCGAAGCATGGCTCGCTGAAGGGCTGGCCGATTTCGCCCGCCAAGCCCCCATCGGTGCTATTATGCCGGTCGCCCACGGAGCTGGCGCGGTGCTAATCGCGCCGGACGGCAGCTATCTTGAGCCGCTCGATTACGAAGCCGCGCTGCCCGAAGCTCTCGCCGAAAGCTATGCCGCGCAACGTCCTGATTTTGCCGAGACCGGTTCACCGTCCCTGCCTTGCGGCCTCAATCTTGGCGCCCAACTCCATTGGCTGGAAGCGGTGGCGCCGCAGCGTTTTGCAGTGGGCACCATCGTCACCTGGGCGCAATTCTGGGCTTGGCGGCTGAGTGGCGTCGCCGCCGTCGAGGTCTCTAGTCTTGGTGTGCATACCGATCTGTGGAATCCGGCGGCCGCTGCCCCCTCTTCGCTAGCGGTGGCGCGCGGCTGGGCCAAACGCTTCGCGCCCCTGCGCCGGGCTGGTGAAGCCTTGGGCGGGGTGAGCGAAGAATGGCGCCAACGCGCTCATTTGTCCGCCGATTGCCTGGTTTATTGCGGTCTGCACGATAGCAATGCCGACCTCTTGGCGGCGCGCACGCACCCTCGGGTTAAGGGTGGCGAACTCACTGTGGTATCCACCGGGACGTGGTTCATTTCGATGCGCGCCGGGGCCAATGCCATCGCTCTGCCACCGGGCCGCGACTGCCTCTACAACAGTGATGTTTTCGGGAGGGCCGTGCCGTCGGTGCGCTTTATGGGCGGGCGTGAAACCGAGCTGCTGGAAGAAACTCAGCCCCAGCTCGATACGGCTATCAACGCAAAGGCTTTGCTGGCGCGCGCTGAGACCCTGATCAGTGAGGGTGTCATGGCGCTACCCACGTTCCAGCCTGGGGTAGGGCCCTTTCCGGATCAGCTTGGTCGTTGGATCGACCGGCCACTGGACCAGCTTGGCCGCCGGGCGGCCACCGGACTCTATCTAGCGATGATGCTGGACTGCTGTCTGGATTTGATTGGTGCACGCGAAGCAGTGGTGATCGGAGGCCGTTTTCAGAGCGATCCGGTCTTCACGCAGATGCTGGCCGCTCTTAGGCCTCGGAATGCCATTTATCTGGCGCCCTCCGGCGACAGCCTGTGCCTTGGCGCCCTCAGTTTAATCGGTCCTGTCCCTGATTCGGAGCTGCTCAAAGTTGAGCCGTTGGCACGTGAAACGGCAGCCTATAAGGCGCGGTGGAGCGAATTGTTATCATGAACATTTATGAGCGGTTCTGGCGGCGAAGACCCTACTTAACCTGTGGCCGGTAGCGCACACTCCGCTCACATTCGCTCGGTTTTGTCAGATCAAGCTACCGTTACCGCGCCAATTCTGATTACTATCACTCTTTGATGATCACAATTACGCACGACGTGATCTCGAAAGACGCCAGTTCGGGGTTAGCCCGGCATGTAGCGTCAAATAGGAAACGTGCTGAGGGAGGGTTCTACGAAATGATCAACACATCACTGACTAGTCATCGTGCGCGCTTGTTGTGCAGCACGGGGCTCGTTGTTGCCGGTGCGATGTTTGCGGCCACGGCCGCCTCCGCACAAGATAACCAGATGATGGAGACGGTGGTCATCACCGGTTCGCGTCTGGCGGTGTCGACGGCATTTGATGCGCCCACACCAGTGTCGGTGGTTGGCGCTGAAGACATCAAGATGACCGGTACGGTCAACATGGAAGGCCTTTTGGCGCAGTCGCCGCAGTTTACGGCTGCCACCAATGGCGGCGTCACGGCCAACACCGTGCAAGCCAATGGCGACAGCGGTGCGGCCTACCTCAACCTTCGTGGCCTCGGTCAGCAGCGGAACTTGGTGCTGGTCAACGGCCGGCGCTTTGCGATTCAGTCCACCAGCCTGATCACCGATATCAACACGATCCCGACCGCGCTGGTGCAGCGCACGGAAATCGTCACCGGTGGTTCGTCGGCGGTTTACGGCTCGGATGCCATATCTGGCGTCACCAACTTCATTATGAAGCAGGACTTCCAGGGCGTGCAGGGCAATGCTCAGTACAGCTTTGACCAGTTCACGGTCTCGCCGACCTACAATTTCGACCTGACACTGGGCGGCAATTTCGATCACGATAAGGGCAATCTCGTCCTCGACGTCAATTATTCGAGCCGCAAAGGCTTCACCCAGCCTGCCCATGGTGGTTGGACCAATGTTCAGTACACCGATGCCTGCGTGACCTCCGGTTCCTACAGCCCAACCAATCCGGGCGTGCGCAATGGTGCTGGTACCGGTGCGGCTTGCGTCTCCTCGGGCGGCGTCAACGGTTTTGTGGCTGGCGGTTCGGGCGATACGCCGAACGGCTATATCCGGGGTATTACCACCTACAGCGGCGCGAACACGACTCTGCAGGGGCTTTATACCGCTGCCGGTCTGACCAACATTACCGCCGATGGCATGATCTTCGGCACAGCGGCGACGCCGGCCACCGTGCGCGACCGTGATGCCAATGTCGACACCTACAACCTGATTGCCACCAACTATATGCAGATCCCGCTGCAGCGCTGGATGGCAAACGCCTTTGGACATTACGATTTCAACAAGCACGTCCAGGGCTACGCCGAATTCCACTTCTCCAGCAATACCGTCAGCGCGCAGTTGACCCCTGCCAATGCGAACGGCGACATGATCATCGATACGCATGATCCAGCCTTCTCGCCGGCGCTGCGGAGCGTATTCGACTATTTGGATTCGCAGGAAACCGGCCCCACCACCATCACGGCGGGCATCGGCTCGTTCACTACCACGCCGAACGACGGCAAGGTGAAAGTGACTTTCGGCAAGCGCTTTGTCGAAAACGGCCAGCGTCGCCAGGATGCCAATCGTTTGGCGTTCCGCTTTGCGGGCGGTTTCAAAGGTGAAATCGGCAGCGTCAGCGAGAACTTCCTCAAAGACCTGAACTACGACGTCTACTATACCTATGCCCGCACCCAGGAGACCGACACCCAGTCCGGTTCGATCTCCCGCAGCAAGTTGCAGCAGGACGTGCTGGCATCAACCAATGGCGGCACACCGCTTTGTGAATTGTTCGGCATCGGTGCGTTGTCGGCGGCTTGTATCAATGCCATCTCCGTGCAGTCCGAAGTTGTCACCACTGCCGAAATGCAAGGTGCGCAAGCCTCAATTTCAGGTACGGCATTTGATCTGCCCGCAGGTCCCGTGCAGTTCGCCCTCGGCGGCGAATGGCGCTACACCATGGCGCAATACCTTCCCGATATGTCCACCCGTACGGGTGACATCGCGGGCCTAAACTCGTCGGCGGCGACCAAAGGTTCGATCGTCGTGCATGAAGGTTTCGGCGAAGTGCGCGTGCCGGTGCTGTCGGATCTGCCCTACATCGATAAGCTGACCGTCAACGCCGCCTTCCGCGAATCCGGTTACAACATCCCCGGTGCCAAAGGCGTGCTCACCTGGTCGAGCGGTGTTGACTGGAAGGTCGATTCGCAAGTGACCTTCCGCGGCCAGTATCAGCGTTCCATCCGTGCGCCGAATGTCAACGAGCTCTACGGTGGTGCGTCGACCAATATGTCCAACTTTGTCGATCCTTGCGGCGTTAACGGAACGCTTAAGACTGCGGCGGTCCAAGCGATTTGCGTCGCCCAAGGCATCCCGTCGGCGAACGTGTTTACGAGCGCCGTGCAGGCCAACAACCAGCTTGTTCAGGTTGTCAGCGGCGGCAATCCCGCGCTACAGCCAGAAAAGTCGGATACCATCACGGTTGGTACTGTGGTCTCGCCGGATTTGGTCCCCGGTCTGACGATGAGCCTCGACTTCTATAGCATTGCCATCCACAAGATGATCGCCCCGGTCGCCGGCGGAGCCCCGGGTGTGTTCAACAATTGCTACGGCTTGATCACGGGCCAAGCGGCGGATCCGGCCTATTGCGCCAATATCCACCGCGGTTCGAGCGGTGATCTGACCTCCGGCTATGTCGCGGTTGCCAACGCCAATATCGGCACCAACTCGACTCGCGGCCTCGACTTCAACGGCCAATATTCCTTTGATGCTGGATTTGGCCTTTTGAGCGATAGCAGCCGGTTCGACGTCAACACCGCCTGGAACTACTTGCTCACCTATGCGGGCAAGTCGGATGCCACCAAGCCGGTAATTCCTTGCGAGGGTACCTACGGCAATACCGCCTGCGCATGGGAACCGTTGCCGTACTTCAAGGGCAACACCAACATCCGCTGGCACGATGGTCCGCTGACCATCGGTCTGCGCTATCGTTACATCGGCGGTGTGGAACTTGATAAGCTGCGTGTTGCCGCTGCTGGCACGCCGGCCGCCAACTTCACCCGGCCGTATCTGCCCGACATGCACTACTTCGATCTGTCGGCCAATTATGACGTCAATGATAACCTCACGGTCTACGGCGGCATCAACAACGTGTTCTCCAAGGATCCGCCGATCCTGGGCAGCGGCCAGAGCTATGCGAACTCTCTGCCGGCCACTTATGACGCCTTCGGTCGAGTGACCTTCATCGGTATCACGGCGAAGACGAACTAAAGTCGCGGGCTATCCCGCAACGTAAAGTCCTGCGACCGGCACGGGAGACTGTGCCGGTCGTTTCTTTTTGTGCGCGGGCGCGACCTAGAGACCTGCACCAACAAAGCGTCTTCAGTGCGCGACGAAAAACGCATAAGCTCCAACAAAATAGAAAACACAGGGAACGGAACGTGGCGATTGATCTGGTAACCGGCGCCAAGCCGGCGCGATCCTATGCGCGGCCTTTGGCGCTTGCGATTAGCTGTTTTTTGATTTGGGGCTTGGCCTATGGCCTTTTGGATGTGCTGAACAAGCATTTTCAAGACACGCTCCATGTTTCTAAGGCGGGGTCATCCTGGCTGCAGATAGCCTATTTCGGGGCTTATCTGGTGTGGAGTATTCCTGCTGGCGTCATGCTGCAGGCGCGCGGATTTAAATTCGGAATCGTTGCGGGACTGACGATCACCGCCGCAGGCGCTTTCCTCTTCGTGCCGTCGGCGCAGCTTTCCAGCTTTCCGTACTTCGTGCTCAGCATGTTTGTGCTTGCCAGCGGTTTGTGTGTGCTGGAGACGGCGGCGGACACCTATGTCAGTGTGCTCGGCGCACCAGAAGATGCACCCAAGCGACTCAATCTGGCGCAATCCTTTAACGCGCTTGGCGTCTTTTGCGGCCCCATCATTGGCGGCTCGCTGTTCTTCAATCCTGCTGTGGCGCGGTTTTTGGGCGGCGCGCAGCAATCGGTGCAAGTCACCTATCTCATCATCGGAGTCGCGGTGCTGGGCTTTGCCTTTTTTGTCACGCGCTCTTGGGTTCCCGAAGTTCAACCGGCAAGCCACGAGACCACAGCGGCATCCGGCCCGACAAAATCGCTGCTCTCACAGCGCCATTTTGTATTCGGCTTCATCACCCAGTTCATCTACGTCGGGGCGCAGGTCGGCGTTTATGCTTTCTTCCTCAACCAGGCGACGGAAACCTGGCACGGTATGACGACGCAATCGGCGGCATATTTGTTTTCGGCAGGTGTGTTGGCTTATCTGGTCGGCCGCTTCGTCACCACGGTGCTGATTCTGAGGATTTCACCGCGCCTAATTTTAACGATCTACGGCTTTCTTTGCGTTGTCTTCTGTCTCATCGCCGCCGCCGGGATCGACAAAATCTCGGCCCTGGCGCTGATTCCGGTCTTCTTCTTCATGGGCACGATGTTTCCCACCATCTTCACTCTCGGCATTGCCGATCTGGGCCCCAATACCAAGCGGGCCTCTTCGATCATGGTGATGGCAATTGGCGGTGGCTTACTGCTGCCCTATCCGATGGGCTTGATCGGGGATCATTACGGCATGCCCGCCGCCTTCCTTTTGCCCGCAGCAGGCTTCTTGCTGGTGGCGTGGTATGGCTGGCGCGGCTCGCGCATCCGCTGACCACCGCGCAGAGATCGCGCTTTGCGTGGCTGCTGTGATGGTTGATGTGTTTGCAAGATGAGAAACCGCCGGTTCTAGGGGGTCCGGAGATCGGAGAAACCGGCGGCTTTTGCGGTGTGATTATGGAGCGCACAGTCCGAGGGAACGGCGCGACCCAGTGATCACCAACCACGCCACGATCCTAGCAACCGTCAATACGCTGCGGCAGAGTCGGAATCTACTCACAATCTAGCCTTGCACTCGCTTTTGCCGCCTTGCAGTGCTGGCTGGGTAGATTCCGAAACTGCCGGAAGCAACGCGCCCGCGATAGATTGCGCTAGCGCATAAAAGCGTCACGCGCGGGCGGGATAATTGCCAACGCGAGAACTGTACCGGAGCGGGCCACGCTCAACGAAGAAAGTTCTACGCCTCGGGCGAACGCTTAATCTCTTGGAGCGCTAGCTTGTGTGTTGGAGCCCCTCTATCAGGAGATTGCCGTGACTCACACCATTAGTTTCCGTCGGCCCGAGCTCTTTCACGTGCTTTCTAAGATGGTTGTGCCTCCGGGATCGGATGTGGTGGCGCA
>JARLIR010000229.1 GCA_031291635.1 Rhizomicrobium sp.
AAATTCCACGCGCCCACGGCTCAGCTTGGTGTCGACTATATCCACGACCATATATGCAAAACGATCCCTAACGACTCAACGCACATGGTGCGCGGCACGTCCGGCGTTCAGCAACGTGGGATCAGAGCGACGCTCACGTTCTACATCGGTGTCGAGGACGCTGTCATGCAGCGTGCATACCGGCTGCACAAGCGTGTGGAACACGATCCCACGCCAGACGCAAAGCGCAAACGCAACCTCACAGAACAGATGTTGGCCCGCGCTACCGGCAAGCCTAAGCGAAAAGTTATATGACCGCGCCCCACCCGAAGGAAGTTGTGCTCGGTCTGTATCCCTTCACGCGCGGCGTCGCTTTTGCTGCATTCCATTCATCGCTTTCACCAGTCGATTGGGGCATGAAGAAGTTACAGGGCGACAAGGACGTATTTTCGTTTGAAGCCACCAAGGAACTGATCGCGCATCTACAGCCTGATGTGCTCGTTCTCGGCGATTGTTCAAGGCGGCAAAGCCGACCGCCGTCCGATCTTGGAAAGCTGCACAAGCGTATCGCTGCGTACGCCGAGAGCATGTTGATCGAGGTTCATGTGTTCAAAAAATCAGACATCGCGAATTGTTTCCATGGTGTGGGTGCGACGACGCGGTATGAGATTGCAAAAGCTATCGCAGCGCAGGTCGATGCCTTGAGCCACCGCTTGCCGCCGCCCCTAAAGCCCTGGAATAGCCAAAACCAACGCCTAGCCCTATTCGATGCGGCGGCGCTCGTCATGACCTACTACTGCCAGAAAAAGCCGTTAACGCAGCTTGCCAAGAAATAGCGGCACCGCCTCCTGCGGTTGCCTCACTTCAATCATGGAGCGCGGCTTACGCAGGAGGACAAAGTGCCAGAAGTTGATAGTGAGCGTACCGCGCGAATTCGTCGGCTCAACGACTTTCTGCGCTGCAACAACATCGGTGGTCAGATCGTAATCACCGCAGGACTTGCAGCACTCGGCCCGGAAGCAGTGAGACGTGTCATGGAGAGCGTTGCAGCATTCAAGGAGTTTGGACCCGACAATGATCCGCATAACGAGCACGATTGTGCAATTGTCACCGTCGAGGGCCATTCCATTATCTGGAAGATCGACTACTACGATCTCCGGCTCAAGTACCTCTCACCCGACCCGTCATCGGAATCCGTCACTGCCAGGGTCATGACGGTAATGCTCGCCGAAGAGTACTAGGCCGGGCACAGCACCTCGCAACATGCGGGGTGCTTTTTTGTAGATCGCCGCGGACAATTGACAACAGCGGCCGATAGATCGCGACCAACGATGGAAACGGCGCAGATTGCCGACCGTCGCCGAACTTCAAGCGCCCGCGAACAAAACGTATCTCATTCGCTTTGCCGTACACCCAGTCCTGGAACCATCGTGTGTCAGTGCGCGAATGCGCCAACAACACAACCGTTGCGCCTCCTCGCGAGGCTTCGAAGCACTTCTGTGCCCACCTGGGCATAATGCGTCCATACGGTGGATTGCAGAAAACCCGGTGGCGCCCCCAGTTCTGGAGCAGTCCATTTTCTCTCGCGGTGAAATAGCACCGGCATTTTGCATTTGCGGCGGACGCACAGGGGTCGAGTGTAAAGTGGAATTCGGCGTTGAGCGCTTCATAGAACGCACGCGGCGTGGGCCATTCGTCGGTTCGGCTGGAATAGAGTGCAGTATGGATAGTCATGTCCGTGTCCTCTGGTTTGAAAGGACACGCAAGATATGGAGGTAAAATCGCGCTGTAACCGTGCGCTATGTTTCGCGATGTTGCGCTGCGAATAAGAGTGTTCGGCAAAGTTCAATGATCACATTTTCTGCACGCTTGCCGCAGTCGTCAGTCACCTCGCCGAAATCTTACGCGCGTCGGAAGACCATTCGGACGAAGAGCTGGCAGGCATGGAGAAGCTCACCGTGCGATGAAACCCGTGTACTGGTGGCGCTATTGTGGTATAATAATGATATGTCGGTAATCACGAAATCTCCCAAGCGCAGCGCCTTCACCCTTGGCCGTAGCCGGTTTGCCAAGATCAGCGAGATCGAGGGCATCAAGGTGAGCGACCGGATGCACGAGGAGTTAGAAGCGCTCCATCAGGCGGGCCATTCAGCCGCCGAGCGTCGGCGCATTCTTTCGCGCAAATACGGCCTCAAGGTCTAACCCTTGCCTATGTACGACGCCATCGAGGACCCGTACTGCTATCCGGGCACCACGGTGCTCAAAAACCTTCTCGATGTCCGTGACCAGGACACTCTGACCGAACTTGAAGCTGTTCTCACCGCCGCCCGTGCGGACGAGCCGTTGCCGGTTGGACGCCTCAGCGTCAGCCAGTATGTCGCAATCCATCATCACCTGTTCCAGGATGTGTATCCGTGGGCAGGCAAGTACCGCACGGTGCGCATCTCGAAGGACGGCAGCGCTTTTTGTTATCCCGAGAACATCGCCCGTGAGATGAAAGAACTCTTTGCCTCGTTGAGAAACTGGAACTTCTTGCACGGCCTTCCGCGAGAGCAGTTCGCGGCTGAAGCCGCCGCATTTCTCTCAACTCTCAACGCCATCCATCCGTTTCGAGAAGGCAACGGCCGGTCTCAGACGACCTTTATCACTCTGCTCGCCGAGCAGGCAGACCATGCGCTCGATCTCGACCGGCTTGTACCGGAACAATTCCTTGCGGCGATGGTGGCTAGCTTCAAGGGTGACGACCGTCCGCTTGAGCAACAGCTACTTTTGCTCGTTGGGCAATAGGCCACGCACGATCCCGACAAAATCTTGATGTCGTATCAATTCTGCGGCGCGAGCCTATAGCGAGCCTCGCGTATTCCCGCAAAATGCTAAGCCATTGAAAACGTTGGTGCACCGGAAGAGATTCGAACTCCTGGCCCCCAGATTCGTAGTCTGGTGCTCTATCCAGCTGAGCTACCGGTGCAGCGTTTAGGGCGCGCAACCTATTCATCGCCGCTGAGAAAGGCAAGCGCTCTTAACTGCGATGACGTTTCGTCGCCGATTACCATCTAAATGGCGGAAATCTCCCCAGAAAGCCGCACTCTGTGCCCTTGTCCCGGGGCGCAGCGGTGGATAAGACTTGGACTGGCCTTGCGTCCCAAAGGCGCAAGCAGGCTGGATATTCGCCGCGCTACGGGCGGCGCGGGCGGATTTGGAGACGGGCAATGACAGGCAATTGGGCCGGACGGGCAGCAATCTCGGGCCTTTCGTCACGGTTTATCGGAGCATTCGTACTCGTGGCGGGGATGGGCCTTTCAGGCTGCTCCGACGTTGATTCGATGCTTTTTGGCGATTCGGGAAGCTCTCCTGAAGCCGCAAGCCCCGCTGCGCCGAGCGCACCGTCGGCCTACAGCTCCAGTTCTAGCGCTGCTGCGCCCACTACCGCAGGACCAAGCGCCGCACCGGGAGCCGGAATGGGAACGGTGGCAACGATAACGCCTGTCTCAATCGAATCAGGCAGCGATACCGGCACCGCGGTCAGCAAGACGGTCGCGAGCCTGCGGTCGAACCTCTCGACCTTGCAGAGTTCCTTGGCGAATAACGGCCAACGCTACGCCGATTTGCGCGGCTCCGGCGCCGTTGCTGCCAGCGGCTACCACGAATCGCGGGCTCATATCACCGCACGCCTCCAAATGGGCACCACACGGGGCAATCCCGAACTGGTGGCCGAGTGGAACCGGGCCCAAACGGCGCTCGACCAGCTGGCCGGCAACATCAATGGTCTCAATGCTTTGGGAACTTCCGTGGCCAGTGATGCCTCGGCCGCCCATTACGCGCTAGACCAGATTGCAGCGACCTTCAACGTATCGGGCGCGGTCGATGAAGATCATCGTCAGCTTTCTGTCCTGCAGGACGAAACCAATCAGACAATCGTGCTGATCGATCGGCTGCTGGGCGAAGTCTCGTCTGATGTGCAGCGCCAGACCGCCTACGTCGCCAACGAGCGGGCAAATCTGACCACGCTGGCCAGCGCCATCAAGAATGGCGAGCTCTATGGCGCCGACATCAGCTCCCCGATGATGTCTTCCTCTGCCGCGAGCGGCCCGCGCGGGGCCTATGCGGGCTCTTCGTCACCGCTTGTGGTGATACGTTTCGACAAGGCCACAGTCGACTATCAGCAGATCCTCTATGCGGCCCTGACCGAGGCGCTGAAGACCCGCCCGGGTGCAGCCTTTTCCATCGTCGCCGTGTCGCCCACACGGGGCACTGTGACCGCCGTGCAGTTGGCGCAAACCGATGCCCATCGTCATGCTCAGGAAGTGCTGCGCTCGATGACGGATATGGGTGTACCGGCCTCGCGCCTTGCCGTGGCCTCGCAGACCGATCCGGCCGCCTCCAGCAGTGAAGTGCGCGTTTTCGTTCGCTAAGCGATTTCGAATCATCAAGGACCAAGGCGAGCGGGCTTCCTGCTCGCCTTTTTCTTTGGGCCTAATTCACACCGTTGGCGGCGAACCAGGCCAAGCTACTGGCCCAGGCGGCCTTGGCGTCCGTCTCGTTATAGGACGGGCGGTAGTCGGCGAAGAAGCCATGCTGGGAATTCTCGAACACATCGATACGCGACTTGGTGTTGCCGCCGCTTTGCAGCGCCTGGCGCATTTCGACGATGTCGATAACGGGAATGCCGAGGTCCTTTCCACCGTAATTGCCGAGAATCGGCGCGTGAATGGATGGCGCCAGAGCAATCGCGCTTTGCGGGTGTAGCGCGTTGGTTTGGCCGCGCAGGGGACCATAAAAGGCGACGCCCGCTTTTAGCTGCGGATTATGCACGGCGTAGAGCCAGACAATGCGCCCGCCCCAGCAAAAGCCGGTGATGCCGAGCTTGGTGGCATCGCCGCCCTCGCATTTGGCGAACTCCACCGTGGCATCGAGATCGCCCATCACTTCGCTGTCGGGCACTTTGCTGACGATGTCTGAGATCAGACCTTCGATATGGGCCGCATCATACTTCGCCGGATCGCCATAGCGGGCGTAAAGGGCTGGAGCCACAGCGTAATAGCCCTGTTTGGCGAGACGCCGGCAGACATCCTTGATGAACTCATGAACCCCGAAAATCTCTTGGATGACCAAGATCACCGGTGCGTGCGGACGATTTTTGGGCCGCGCGCGATAGGCGGGGATTCTGCCATCCGAAACCTTGATGGTCACCGGACCGGCCTCAAGCCCGCCCGTATCGGTGAGAATGGCAGCGGCGTTGAGTGGCCCGGCGGCGAGCGTAAAGCCCGAAACCATCGTGGTGATGAATGTGCGGCGGGTTTTGGGCATGGCAACACCGTCTCCTTTGGATGATTCCAATCTATACGGAAAACCTGTCGCGATAACTCTGAAACGAACCCAGGCTTGTGGCCTCGTAAATGGCACGGGCGATAGCGCGGGAGAGGGTGTCGGCGGCAAGGCTGCCCAACGCCATCACGGCGTGGGCACGCGAGCCTGTCAGGGGGCGCTTGGCGGTGGACAGCGCGTAGACCAGATCGCCATCGAAGGGCGTATGCACCGGGCGTAAGGCGCGGGCGAAGCCATCTGCTGCCATGATGGCTAGGCGCTTGATCTCGATCCGGGTCAACGCCGCGTCGGTGGCGACGATGGCGATGGTAGTGTTGCTGCCCGGCTGCACCAGCTGTTTCATATCAGGCGGCAGTACCGAATCAGCCCGCACTGCCGCAGCTGGACGGCGGCCACCAAACTCGCCATCGAGCTCAAAGGGCCAGGCCCAGAAGGCATCGCCGCCCGGCATCACCGGTGAGCCCACAGCATTGACCGCCACCAGGGCGCCGACGGTAATGCCCTCCGCCACCGCCGAGGCGCTACCGAGGCCGCCCTTATAGGCGCCCGCCACGGCGCCAAGACCGGCACCAGCATTACCGAGAGTGAAATCCAGACCCGCTTGCTCCGCCGCGTGGCGCCCCAGCTGGCGATAAGGCGGCTCCTCGCCCCAATCCTTGTCGCCGCCACTGGCCAGATCAAACAGGATCGCGCCGGAGACAATCGGCACGCGTGGCAGGCCGGGAGCAATTTCGAAGCCGCGGCCCAACGACTTCAGATAGGCCTGAACGCCGGAAGGCGCATCGAGCCCGAAAGCCGAGCCACCAGACAGCACCAGCGCATCCACCCCTTCGACCAGCGAGACCGGATCGAGCGCCTCGGTATCGCGGGTGCCGGGCGCACCGCCGCGCACATCGACCACGGCTGCCGCGGGGTCGTCGGCGATCAGCACGGTGACACCGGTGCGAATGCGAAAATCCTCGGCGTTACCGACACGTAGGCCGGGGACATCGGTGATCAGGTTGCGCTTGCCTTTGGTGAACATGGCCGTGAAGCTAATCCGATGATGGTTTCTCTGAAAGAGTCGGCATGAAACGCGTTCTGGCTGTGGTTATCGCTGTCTTCGCTCTGTCTCCAGAGAGCCGGGCCGAGCCCCTCGCTCAGCATCACATGATTGCCGCCGCCAATCCTTACGCCGCCCAGGCGGGGCTGCAGATGCTGCGCCAAGGCGGCTCGGCAGTGGATGCGGCCATCGCCACGCAGATGGTGCTAACCCTGGTCGAGCCCGAATCCTCCGGCATTGGCGGCGGTGCCTTCATGCTGTTGTGGAACCCGGCGACCAAGACGCTCACCAGCTTCGACGGGCGCGAAACAGCCCCCAAATCCGCCCGGCCCGAGATGTTCCTCGACGCTTACGGCAAACCAAGAGGCCATGGTGAGGCCATCCGGGGTGGGCTGTCGGTGGGCGTCCCCGGCCTCGTCGCCATGTTGGAGCTGGCTCATAAGAAGTACGGCAAGCTGCCTTGGGCGACGTTGTTTCAGCCAGCCATCAAACTGGCAGAAGACGGCGTGCCGGTGACCAAGAAGCTCGCCAATTTGCTGCGCGCCTATCCGCAAGTCGCCGCCATGCCCGACATCAAGCGCTATTTCGGCAAGCCCGATGGCTCGCTGATCAAGGCCGGTGAAACACTGAAGAACCCGGAATTGGCGGCCAGCTTGCGCGCCATCGCCAAAGGCGGGGCCAAGGCGTTTTATCACGGCCAGATCGCAGCGGCGATTGTGGAAAAGGTGCAGCACGCCCCGCTCAATCAAGGCGGCATGACCTTGCAGGATCTAGCCGCCTATCGCGTTGTCGAGCGCAAGCCCGTTTGCAGCACCTACCGCGCTTACAAAATCTGCTCCATGGCGCCACCCAGCTCGGGCGGGGTGACGGTGTTGCAGATCCTCGCCATGCTGGAGCGCTATAGCCCGCAAGAACTGGCGCCAGGCTCGCTCAGTGAAGTCCATCTTTTCGCCCAGGCCAGTCGGCTGGCCTATGCCGACCGCGGCTTTTATCTTGGCGATCCCGGCTTTGTCCGCGTGCCGGTGACCGGGCTGCTAAACCGCAGCTATCTGAAAAGCCGTGGCGGCTTGATTGATGCCAGCCGCGATAGCGGAGCAGTGGCGCCCGGCATCCCGCCGCAGCTGCATGCCAGCTTCGCTCCCGCCCCGAGCCAAGAGATCGCGGGCACCAGCCATATGTCGATTGTCGATGATCGCGGCCAAACCGTCTCCATGACCACCACGGTGGAAAGCGTTCTGGGCTCGCAAATGATGGCCAAAGGCTTTGTCCTCAACAATCAGCTGACGGACTTTGCCTTTGTACCTGAGGTGAGCGGCAAGAAGACCGCCAACGCCGTTGCCGCGGGCAAGCGGCCCATGAGTTCGATGGCGCCCAGCATCGTCTTCGACAAAAACGGCAAGTTCCTGATGGCGATCGGCTCGCCCGGCGGACCGGCCATCATCCCTTATGTGGCCGAGACCTTGCTCGCCATGCTGGATGGCGGATTAGATCCGGCTCATGCCGTCGCCCTGCCCCATTTCGTGATGGCGGGCGGGCCGCTGCAATTGGAGAAAGACACCCCGCTTGGCGCTCTGGCACCACAGCTGATCCAGATGGGCTATGACGTTCGCGCCGCCAGCGTCGAGACCAGCGGCCT
>JARLIR010000230.1 GCA_031291635.1 Rhizomicrobium sp.
GGCCACAGTTTGAAATTGTCGCGCATGCCGTCGGCGAGCAGCGCATCCACCATGGATTGCGACGGCACATAAACTTCGCGGCAGCTGCCATAGGCGTATTTGAGATAAGCCTTGAGCAGCCCCTCGACCCAGCGCGAATAGGGATAATGCTTGAGATAGGTCTCAAAGCGCGTGTGGCAGGAAGCGACCACGGGAATTCCCAGGACGCGGGCCGTTTTCAGCGCGCTAAAGCCAAGCGGATCGGGTGCCAAGGCGATGTGAATCACGTCGGGCGCAAAGGCTTTCAGCTGCGCGCGATTGGCTTTGGTGAGGCCGAAGGCAATGCGATATTCCGGCCGACCGGGTGCCGCGATCGAGGGCACCGCGATCAAGGTGCCGGCGTGTTCCAGCGCAGGGGCCTTGCCCACCGGCGCGAAGACGACAACCTCCACACCTTGTTTTTCCAAATAGGCCACCAGCCGGTTCAGCGTCAGCGCGACGCCGTCCCGGATGTAATTGTAAGAACTCGCTATGATCGCGATGCGCAGTGCGGCGCCCCGGTTTAATGAACCGCTTGTCCTGCCTGCTGCGCGTGCTTGATCGTGCGAAGGTGTATGGTCTGTCGCGAACACGCTGCGTATGCTTTTCTGAGTGCCCCTATGGCGGACTTTACAAGAGGTCGCAGCCATGGCTTTGTCAACCTTCCGCCGTAAAACCCTTTCGCATTAACCGCATAACCATGGTCAGCAACAGCATTCTCATCACCGGCGCCTCCAGTGGTATTGGGGCTGCTTTGGCGCGAGCCTATGCCACGCGAGGTCGCCACATGTTTCTCTGGGGCCGCGATGGCGCGCGTCTGGAAGCCGTTGCCACGGCCGCCCGCGCCCATGGCGCCATCGTAGAAACCCTTAGTTTCGACGTCACCGATTTTGCTATGCTGATCCGCGAACTCGACGCACTGGATAG
Source organism: Rhizomicrobium sp. (assembly GCA_031291635.1). Taxonomy (GTDB): domain Bacteria; phylum Pseudomonadota; class Alphaproteobacteria; order Micropepsales; family Micropepsaceae; genus Rhizomicrobium. Next base: position 946 of record JARLIR010000230.1, read on the forward strand.
CAATAACCCGCTCGATCTGGTGTTTTTCAATGCGGGGCTTGGCGGCAGTCTGCCGCAGGATCGTGCAGGCCAGGACCCGCACATTGCCGAGCAAATGGCCGGTGTAAATTTCACCGCCCCCGCCATTGGCGCCAATCTGATGGCGGAACGCATGGCCAAGCGAGGGCACGGACACATCGTGCTGGTGGGCTCGGTGGCCGCGGTCTTTCCCTTGCCCATGGCACCGCTCTATTCCGGTTCCAAAGCGGGGCTAGCGATGTTCGCCGAAGCCCTGGGTCTGCGGCTGAAACGGCGTGGCGTCTTTGTCACCCTGGTCTCGCCAGGTTTCATCGACACGCCCATGAGTCAGAGCTTGCATGAACCCCGTCCCTTTCTCATCACGGCTGATCATGCTGCTGCCATTATTGCGCGCAAAGTGGCGCGCCATGTCCGCCACATCGTCATACCTTGGCAATTTGCAATGATACTGGCGGCGTCCAAATTTATCCCACGCTTTGTGGTGCGGGCCGTTTTAGCAGCGTTCTAAGAACATGAGCGTGCGCATGGTCGCGAGCGGCCCTGTGGTGTAGGTTTGCGACATGGCAATGAGGCCGACTCTGAATACTCTGTACACGAACCTTAAAGCATGGGCGTTGGGACTGAAGGCCCCGGCACAAGCCTTCTATGCGCGTTGGGGCAGGGTGCTGCGCCCCGCTATCCGCTTTGGTGTGCCGCTGCTGCTCTTGGCGATAGTGGGCTATGGGCTCACCCATGTCGGTTGGGCGAATATCTACGATGCCCGTCCCACGGCGCTCAGCTTTTATCTGGTGATTTTGGTGCCGTTCTTCGTGCAGCCGATCGCCGATCTCATCATCTATCGCAATCTTTTGCGGGCCGGTGGTTCGCTGCCGCTGACCATTTTTCTGCGCAAACGCTACATGAACAGCATCATGCTGGATTATTCCGGTGAGGTGTATTTCTTCCTCTGGGCGCGCAAAAATCTCAAGATCAAGGATTCGACGCTGCTGCATGCGGTGAAAGATTCCAGCGTGTTGTCCGCCTCTGCGGGCCTCATCGTTTTGTGGGTGATGCTACTGACCCTGGTGGTGGCTGGGATCGTGAAGATTCCGGTGGTCTCGCGCGGCACCTGGTGGGTGGTGGCGGCGGGCTCATTGCCGATGGTCTTCGCTGCGGCGCTGTTTCTCGGCCATAAGAAGCTCACCCAGACCAGCCGCAAGGACATGGTCATCACCTTTTGCATACACTTTACCCGCGCCCTCATGGTGATGGGGCTGGAATATTGCACTTGGCTGTTTTCTGGTGCTTTGCCGAGCACCGGCGATTGCCTCAAATTCGTGGCCTTACGCCTACTCGTGACGCGCCTGCCGTTGGTGCCGAATAAGGAGCTGGTGTTTGTTGGTGTTGGCGTGGCGGCGGCGGGGTTCATGCATATTTCTGCGCCCCATGTGGCCGCGGTTTTGGTGCTGATCACCGTGATCGATCGCTGTCAGGATCTTCTTATCGTCGGATTTCCCTGGTTGCTGGAGCAGATGTCTCTGCGTCCCCGCGCGGCAAAACCGTGAGGGCGTGATGCGAATCGCAGCAACGCTTTCGACCTGGCGCCGTTCGCCGCTGTTCTGGATCCTGCTCGGGGCCGGACTGCTACGCGCCGCGGGTGTGTTCTGGGGCTTGCCGGGTGCCGATGGTTGGGATGATGACGGGGTGGCGCCGCGCAACTTTCTTGTTGGACTGGCCCAGACCTACACACCGGGCGCGCATTTCACCTACCCGCCACTGCATATGTTCCTTTTGGCCCTGCTGAGCTTGCCGGGGATCATCATCGCCATCGCCTCGGCCCCATCACTGCATCCGTCCGATGTGATCGGCACGATTACCCAAGTGCCCTACATGACTTCCTTCGCTGTGGTGGCGCGGCTGGTCAGCATCGCTTTCAGCCTAGGCACCATCGTGGTTGTCGCCAAAATGGCGGAGCTGGTGGCGGGCCGGCGGGCAGGGTTCTTTGCCGCTGGCGCTTTGGCCCTCAATGCGGCGCTGGTCTATTACGGTGTCGCCACCAATCTCGATGGCCCGGCGATCTTTTGGGCGGCGCTGTCCGTTTATTTCTGCATGCGGCTGATCGCGCTCCACGAGATGCCTGCGATCCGCTGGTCCCTGCTCTGCGCCGCTGCCGCTATCGCCACCAAGGATCAGGCTTACGCCCTCTTTGTGCTCGCTTTCCCGCTGGGGCTGGGGTCGTGGTTTGCAACCGATGCGTGGGCTAAGGCCAATGCGCGCCGCCTTCTCCTCTCCATTTTTCTGTGGAGCATTATCGCCCTACTGGCTGTCTTGCTGATCGATGGGGCCATCACCAATCCGCATGGTTTTGCCGATCGCTTGGCCTTCCTCACAGGGCCAGCCAGCAAGGATTACGCACTCTACGAGGCCGGTCCCGCGGGCTGGGGGGCACTTTTGCTCGATATGCTGAATGGCGCCGAGCGCTATTACCCCGCCGTATTTCTGCCTGTGGCGCTGGCGGGTGTGGTGCGCGTTGGCTATCGCTTTCACCTGCGCGCTGAAGCCCGTTCGGCTGGCTTTTTACCGCTTTTGGCGGCGGTCTCTTTCACCTTGGCCTTCAATTTCGTGGCTTTGCGCAACGAACCGCGTTTCTTCCTGCCGCAATCGGTGTTTCTTGCGGTTTACATCGGCATAGCCCTGGACGGGATAGGGCTCGTGGCGAATGGTTGGCGTCTCAGCGCCATCCAGCTGCTGTGCGGAATTGCAGCATTGTTGGCCTTTTCGCGTTGTGCGGGCATCGCCAGCGCTTTTCTCGCTGACCCGCGCTACGACGCGGAGCATTGGATGGCGACGCATATGCGCTCCGGCGATGCGGTTGAGATTTACGGCCTAAACACCTATTTACCGCGTTTTCCGGCGGGCCTCAGGCTGACACGGGTTGGCCCCAAGCCCTTGAAGGCCCGCAATCCGCTGCCGGGCGTGAGCGAGCTGCGCGAGCCTTATGGCGCGGTCATTCGCCGCCAGCCGCGCTTCCTCGTTGTTCCGGGCGCCTGGGTGGCCGTTTACCGCGATGGTGATTCCCATCTGGCGGGGAGGGGGCGAATTGTGCCAAAGGTTCTTGCGGCTTCCCAACTTGACGTGGACGCGCGGAACTACTTTGGTGCACTCTTCGCAGGGCAGCTTCCCTATCGCTTGGCCCATCAATCCGCCTATGCGGAGCCCCTGGGGCCACGTGTTGATGCATATGAGAGTCTGACGCAGCCCCTGTTTATCTTTGAGCGAAAGCCAAAAAAAGGAATTTGAGCCAATTGTCACAGTCCCAAAACCCGAGTTCAGAAGGCAGGCAAAGTCCCCATACGGGAGCTTTCGCCATTTGGTCGGATGGGGCGCAGACGTGCTATGGCTGCCGGGACTTGCTTTCGTTTCCAGGGGTTATCATATTGACCACACTTGGGGTTGGGACGCGTAATGGCATCTGATTACTCATTGGCGGGCCATATTGTCCGGCGCGCGCGCTTCGCCGGAGCTTCGGTTCTGGAGAACGGCAACCCTTTTTTCGCGCCGCTCGATCGCCTGCAGGCTGATGCCATAAAGGCCGGTGGCGTACTCACCAGCTTCGCCAATTACGATTATCTGGGCATTTCTGACCATGCCGCGATCCGCGATGCCGCCCATCTGGCGCTGGACCGTGTTGGCGTTGGTGCCCTTGGGTCACGCTTGGTCGGCGGCGAACGCCTGATTCACGCCGATTTCGAGAACGCGCTGGCGAAATTTGTCGGTACGGGGGCCTGTCTCACGCTGGTAAGCGGCTATCTGACCAATCTGACCACCATTTCGCACCTGCTCGGCAAGCGCGACCTCGTCATCTATGACGAGCTCAGCCACAACTCCATCGTCGCCGGCGTCGCCTCGTGCAAAGCCACCCCGATGGAATTCCGCCACAACGATATGGACCATCTGCGCCATATCCTGACCGAAGCGCGCGGCAACTATCGCAATTGTCTGATTGTCGTGGAAAGCCTCTACAGCATGGATGGTGACATCGCCAACCTGCCGGAGCTTTTGGCGCTGAAGGACGAATTCCACTCCTGGCTGCTGGTCGACGAAGCCCATTCGATTGGCGTTTTGGGCGAGACCGGCCGCGGCATCAGCGAATATTTCAAGGAAGATCCCGAGCGTATCGATCTGATCATCGGCACCTTGTCCAAGACCTTTGTCTCCTGTGGCGGCTTTATCTGCGCCCAGAAGCCGGTGCTCGATTGGATGAAGTACCTGTTGCCGGGCTTCGTTTACAGCGTCGGTCTGCCGCCAGTGATTGCCGCTGCGGCCAATGCCGCGTTGCAGCTCATCATCGAAGAACCGCAGCGCGTCGGAAAGCTGCACGCCAATTCCAAGCACTTCCTGGAAAAGGCCAAGGCCGCTGGTCTGTCGACTGGCCCTGCCGAAGGCTATGCCGTGGTGCCTGTGCACTTCCCCGATATGCGCACCACCATGGCCGCCTCCGATCATCTCATGAAGAACGGGATTTACGCGCCGCCGATCGTGCAGATGGGCGTGCCCAAGGGCTTGCCGCGTATCCGCTTCTTCATCTCGGCCCGCCACAGCTTCGACGAGATCGATCGCACGGTCGAACTGTTGCGCGCCTTCTCGGCGAATTTGGCCAAAGCCCCGATCGAAAGCCACGCCGCTCTCGCTTAAATGCCGCCTTCATCGCAAGCGTCTTCGTCATGGCCGGGCTTGTCCCGGCCATTGCCTTATCTGCCTGACGGAAACGCTCAGCCCAGCGGTTTTTCGAAGATGCGGTAGCGCTTGGAGATGGTGGCGCCGAATTGGCTAATGATAGCCTTGATGCGCTCGTTGGAATCCAGCACCCAAGAGAGCTCGCCGGTCTCGACATTGCGGGCGAAATCGCTCTTTTGGCAGGTTTGAACCATCATCAGCGCGATGATGGCGCCCACCGGCGAACTCCAATATTTGCGCCGCACGCCCAGCAGGGCCAGCCGCCCCGAGCGCACGCCGCTGACCTTCAGCCGCCAGAGGAATTTGGCGATGCCAAAGGGAAACAGCTTGCCATTCAAATCGCGGGCACATTCGTTGATGTTGGGTAGCATCATGGCGACGCCAATGGGCTCGCCATCATATTCGCCGATCACCAGGGCTTCGGGCTTGAGGAAGATCTTGAACAGCGAGGCGATCTCTTCGACCTCGGCCTCGGTCATGGGCACAAAGCCCCAATTCTCGGCCCAAGCGTCATTGATGATGTCGCGGATCAGCGCCACTTCCTTGGGGAAGTTCACTTTGTCCATCCGCGCCGGGCGGAAGACGAAGCTGTGCTTCTCCTGCATCTTGCCGATCAAACGCTGGACGTTGTCGGCAAAGGGCTTCTTGACCGGATAGGTATAGGCCAAAAGGTCCTGCACCGGCACATAGCCCTGTGCCGTGATCAAATCCTGGTAATAGGGCAGGTGGTGGCCCATCAGCACATTGGGCGGGCTTTCGAAGCCATCGACCAGCAATCCCGGCTCGTCCCACATATTGAAGCTGATCGGTCCTACAGCGCGCGTCATGCCTTCGGCTTTAAGCCAAGCTTCGGCGGTGGCCAGCAGGGCAGCGAATACGGCCGGGTCATTGATGCCTTCCAGGAAGCCGAAATGGCCGGTTGCATCGTTGTGTTGAGCCAGATGCAAAGCATCGATCTGCGCCGTGATGCGCCCCACCGGCACGCCGTCCTTCAATGCCAGCCAGAACTTGCCTTTGGCATGTTTGAAAAAGGCGTTGTGCTTGGTGTCGAAGTGGAATTTGCGCTCCAGCAGCAGCGGCGCCACAAAGTGAGGGTCATCGCGGTAGACTGTCTGCGGCAGCGCGTGAAAAGCGTGCCACTGCGCCTTGCTTTCGACGGGGACGACGGTGATTTCGGCGGATTTGGACTGCGACACGGCTTGCGCCCCCAGAGGTTTGAGGCTGCTTAGGCAAAGACCGCCTTGAGCGCAATCCGCTTTTCCGTAACTTTCCGCAACCGCAGACCGCTTTAGGCCCCGGTTAGGTTGCATTTTTCATGGTGCAGCGGACGCGTTTGCCCTAACCCTAGAGGGCGGCCAGGGGGATTAGTCATTGTTAAATTTTGGTCGTCTCGACGCCACCGCGCTGACCGAGACAGCGCTTCGCCGCGCCGGGCGCAGTCGTTATTCCGATCCGTCCTTCTACGAGCCGCTCCGTAAGCTTCTCAGCGCTTATGAAAACGAAGCCGCGCTCAGCCTGTTCGGGCGTTTCGCAGCGCGTTTCGACATTCTGCGCTGCCTCACCAATCTCGCCCATCTGGATGCCGCTGAAGACGTCGATCCCAGTATTACTGCGCGCCCCATCACCGCGCCGCTTTTCATCACTGGTTTGCCGCGGTCGAGTACGACGTTTCTGCACACGCTGCTCGCCCAGGACCCGGCCAATGCGGTGCCGCTGTGCTGGCAGCTGATTTATCCCTTCCCGCCGCGCCGCCCCTGGTTCGGCAAAGACCGCCGCCGCGACCTAGTGGAATGGCAATTCCGTATCTTCAAGCTGTTGTCGCCGGGTGTGGCGGACCTGCATTCTCTAAGCGCCGAAGCGCCGCAGGAGTGCACCGACATCACCGCACAGGTGTTTCAGAGTCTGCGCTTTGACACCACGCATCACATCCCCAGCTATCAAAATTGGTTCGACCAGCAATCCCAAGACAATGCCTTCCGCTTTCACCGTCGCTTCCTGCAAAACTTGGATGCGCAGGCGCCGGGGCGCCGCTGGGTTCTGAAGTCGCCGGACCATGTGTTCTGCTTGGATGCCATCGCCAACACCTATCCCGATGCCCGGATGGTTTTTCTGCACCGCGATCCGTTGAGCGTGGTGGGTTCCTGCGCCAAGCTGACAGAGGTTCTGCGCAAACCTTTTAGCCGCGCGGTCGATCCGTTGGTCGTGGGCAAAAACGTGGCCGACCGGCTGGTGGCGTCAGCCGAGCGCATGGTCGTAGCGGATGGCGCCGATAACATTCTGCATTTGCATTTCCGGGATGTCATCGCTGATCCCATGGCGGCGGTGGCGAAAGTCTATGCCCATTGTGGGCGCGACCTTCCGCCCGCGGCTAAGCTCAAAATGTTGAGCTGGCTGGCCAGCCGCCCCCGCGCCCGCTCGCGCCGCCACTATGATTTGGCCGAATTTGGGCTTGAGGCAGGGGATTTGCGGCAGCGCTTTGCAGGCTACATGCGCCATTTCGCGGTCCCTATGGAGCGCCAAGCCGGGGAAAGCGTGTGACCCGGGCGCTGATCTTCACTATCGGCTGCGGGCTTCTCATTGCCCTGGCGTGGTTTGCTGGGGCCACAGCTATCGCCAAGGCGCTCACCGATCTGGGTATCGTCGGCCTGATTATCGCGGGCCTCATCCATCTTCCCACCGTCGCCCTGATGGCTGTAGCGTTCCGTTCCGCAGGCGGCAGCACTGCTCCGTTCACGGATTATCTGGCGGCCCGCGTCGTGCGCGATGCCGCCGCCGATCTTTTGCCCTTCTCGCAATTTGGCGGCTTTGCTGCGGGCTTGCGCGTCTTGCAGTTGCGCGGCGGCACGGTGATGGCCAACGCGCTCACCATTTTCCTCGATCTGACGATGGAGTTTGCCGCCAAAGCCCCGCATACCGCCACAGGGCTGCTGCTGTTGATCAGCCTCGTGCCCGGTTCGCCGCTGGTGACGCCGCTGGCCCTTCTGCTCGCCGCTCTGGTGCTGGCCAGCGCCTTGGCCGTGGCCTTTCGGGGTCGCTTACGCGTCGCCTGCGCCGCGGCCGCGCGGCGGATTTTGGCGCGCTGGGCCAAACAGCAAGACAGCCGCGGCGTCATCGCCGAGGGTTTTGCGGCCAGCCGCTTACTGCCCTGTTTCGTCTTACACGTACTGTGCTGGTTTTTGGGTTCGCTGGAGACCTATGTGGTCTTCGCGTTGCTGCACCATCCGGTGACATTGGCTGAGGCGGTGGTGATCGACAGTCTGGCCAACACGCTGAAGACCTTTGCCGTCTTCATTCCGGCAGCGGCTGGTGTGCAGGAAGGCGCTTATGTCCTGATCTGCGCCGCGCTCGGCATCGGGGCCGCACCGGCGATGGCATTTTCGCTCGCCCGGCGTGCCCGTGAACTGCTGATTGGCTTGCCCGCCTTAGGGCTGTGGAACGTCCTGGAAACGCGGCGCCGGTCGGCTTAGCGCCGCACGAAGGCGCGCAGCGCAGCTTCTCCGGCCCCCAGCAAGGCTGCGTAAGGGTGCATGATCACCTTGGTCGGCACGATGCCGACATAGCCACCGAAGCGCCCTTTGTCCTCGAAGCAGCGCCGGAAGGTGCCGTTGTTGAGTTCCTTGATAAAGCGCGGGGCGATGCCGCCGCCCAGATAGATGCCGCCGCGCGCGCCATAGGCCAGGGCAATATCACCGGCAAAGCGGCCGTAGATGCCGAGGAAAACCTCGAAGGCTTTCTGGCAATAGGGATCGGCCGCGGCGACGGCGCGTTTGGCGACTTCGGCGGGTTCGAGTGGCGCGATGTCCAAGCCGGACAGCCGTGCCAGCGCCCAATGAATGTTGGAAAGGCCCGGGCCGGAGAGCAAGCGCTCGGCGGAGACCCGGCCATACCGCACTTTCAGCACGTTCAGGATGGCATATTCGGTTTCGTCCACCGGCGAAAAGGCGATGTGGCCGCCTTCGGTGACCATGACTGAGCTGGAGAACTTGTCCCGCACCAAGGCGCCTACACCCAGGCCGGTACCGGCTCCGACAACGCCGACCGTCTCACCGGGAATGCCGGGATGATCGCCGCCAATGGTGGCCAGATCGTCGCCGCTCAAATGCTCGACGGCATAGGCCAGCGCCGCATAATCGTTGATGACCAGGGCCTCTTTGAAGCCGCGCTCACGCAGCACCGCTTCGCTGATCACCCATTTGCCGTTGGTCAGCTTGACCACGCCGTCTTTGCTGGGCCCTGCCACTGCCACCACAATGGCATCGGGAATGGGTGCGCCGCTTTGCTTCAGATAGAGGTCAACGACCTCTTCAAAGGTCGCGTAGCCTGCGCGAGGCAGGCTTTGGGGCGCCGAAATCTTGGGCGAGCCGTCGGTTAGATCGGCAAGGGCGAGGCGCACATTGGTGCCTCCGATATCGCCAACAAGGCAGTTTTTGGTGGTCACGCGCGTGTCACTCCGGCGGTCCGGGAAGGTTAACTTTACAAGCAGTCTAGCCCCAGGGCGGCGACCATAACACGAAGACAGCGCTGTCTACGCCCGGTCCGCAGGCGTTTAAGGGGTCAATCGTCGCACGGCAAGGCCTATTCGTGGCGAAGTGCTTCAATCGGGTCCAGACGGGCTGCCCGGCGTGCCGGGAAATAGCCAAAGGCGACGCCCACCGCGGCCGAAAACAACACCGCGATCACAACGATTCCGGGATCGAAGATAAAGGGGAAATTCAGCGCCGAGGTTGCCGCTGCCGCCCCGCCCAGCCCCAAGGCCAGCCCGACCGTGCCGCCCAGAGCGCTCAAAACCACGGCTTCGATCAAGAATTGCAGCAGCACGTCGCGTTCGCGCGCCCCGATGGCAAGGCGAATGCCGATTTCGCGGGTGCGCTCGGTGACCGATACCAGCATCACATTCATGATGCCGATGCCGCCCACCAGCAGGCTGACGGCTGCGATGGCCGCCAGAAACAGCGTCATGACGCCGGTGATATTGGAGAGAATCTTCCCAATTTCGCCCAAATCCTGGACATCGAAATTGTCCTTTTGGTCGCCCACAATGTGACGGCGCACACGCATCACCTTGGCGATCTCTTCCTTAGCGTGGGGAATGCCGGCTTCGTTCTGGACTTCGACGATGATGTTGTAGACGTCGTTGTTGCCGATCAAACGGCGCTGCACGGCGCGAATCGGCAGGATGACGTAGTCGTCTTGGTCCTGGCCGAAGGTGTTGCGGCCTTTGGGCCCCAAAAGGCCAATCACCTCGCAGGTGATTTTGTTGAGACGGATGTGTTGGCCAACCGGATCTTGGGCCCCGAACAATTCGTGGCGCACGGTTTCGCCGATAACGCAGACCGACTTGCCGGTCTTGTCTTCCGTCTCGTTGAAGGCGCGGCCGGAAATGATGGTCCAGTTGCGGGTGACGAAATATTCCGTGGTGGCGCCGTTGACGGTGGTGGTGTGATTGCGGTTGCCCAGGATCGCGGAAGCGGAGGTCTGAGTCACAGGCACGACATGGGCGAGACTGAGCACTTCGCGCCGCAGAAAATCGGCGTCGGCAATCTGGAAGTTTGGCGCCACAGCGGGCGGGCCACCATCGCGATGGGCGCCCGGGGTGACGAACAACAGATTCTTGCCGATCGAAGACACGGTATTGCCGACCGAAGCAGTGGCGCCGTTGCCCAGCGTCACCAGCGCGATCACTGCCGCGACACCGATGACGATGCCAAGGGTGGTGAGCGCGGCGCGCATCAAATTGTTGCGGATTTCCCGCAAAGCCAGGATGAAGGCATTGCCAATCATGCGCCTGCTCCTGAATCCGAAAAGATGCGCCCATCACGGAAACGCACTTGACGCTTGGCATAAGCGGCGACGTCTTCTTCATGGGTGACCAGCACGATGGTCAGGCCGCGCTCGTCGTTCAGCTTGCGCAACAGCGCCATGATCTCGTGGCTCATCACCGAATCCAGATTGCCTGTCGGCTCGTCGGCGAAAACCACATCGGGTTCGCTCACCAGCGCTCGGGCGATGGCGACGCGCTGCTGCTGTCCGCCGGAAAGCTGCGCAGCCGTGTGCTTGCCGCGACTCTCGAGCCCCACCTGTTTCAGCGCGATTTCGGCCCTTCGGCGCCGTTCCTTGCGCGAAACGCCGCGATAGATCAGCGGCAATTCGAGATTCTCTTCCGCGGTGGTGCGCTTCAAGAGGTTGAAGCCCTGGAAGACAAAGCCGATGTAATAGCGGCGCAGCAGCGCCAGCTCGTCGCGGCTGAGCGAGCCCACATCCACGCCGCGAAAAAGATAATGTCCCGAGGTGGGGGTGTCGAGGCAGCCCAAAATGTTCATCGCTGTCGATTTGCCCGAACCTGAGGGGCCCATCACCGCGACGAATTCGTGCTCATGGATGGTCAGATCGATCCCGGCCAAGGCGGCCACTTGGGCTTCGCCTTCACCGTAGACCTTAAAGACGTCCTTCAGCTCGATCAGCGGCGGGCTCATGGCGTCCCGGGCATCTTGGCGTCGATGATGACCTGGTCGCCCGGCGTAAGATCGCCTTGCACCATCTGGGTAGAATGGCCGTCGCTGCCGCCCAGCTTGAGATCGTGCGGTTTGAGCTTTTTGCCGACTACCGTCCAAACCCGTCCCAAGCCCGTTCCCACTGGCGCAGGGGCGATGCCCGTCGTTTCGGTGGTTGGCGGTACGAAGCGCAAGGCCGCATTGGGCACCAGCGTGGCTGAAGGCAGATGGCCGGTGATGATTTCGGCGGTGGCCGTCATGCCGGGACGAAGCAGGAGTTTGCCGTTGTCGACGACCAAGATGCCTTTGTAGGTCACCACATTCTGCACGGTTTGCGAGTTGGTGCGCACCATAGTCAGATGGGCGTCGAACTGCTTATCGGGATAGGCGCCGACGGTGAAATGGGCATTTTGGCCGGTGTGCACGATGCCAACATCGGCTTCATCAATATCGACATCCAGCTCCATCTGGGTCAGATCGCTCGCCAGGGTGAACAGCACCGGCGTGTTGAACGAGGCGACCACGGTCTGGCCTTTGGAGACTTTGCGGTCGAGCACCACACCCTCGATGGGGGCGTAGATCGTCGCTTTTTGCAGGCTGGTTTCGATCTGCTGTACCTGGGCGGTGCCGAGCGCGACACCACCTTTGGCGCGCAGAAAATCGCCCTTGGCGGCGTCGTAATCCTGCTGGGACATGGAATTGCTACGCACAAGCGCCGACAGGCGCTTCATGCGCGCTTCGCTCTGGACCAGGGTCGCCTCTTGCTGCTGCAAGGTGGCGCGGGCCTGATCGAGCTGGGCGACGATCTGATCGGTGTTGATCTGGGCCAGCTTCTGACCCTTGGTGACGTGATCATTGTAATCGACATAGAGCTCGTCGATGCGGCCGGAGACTTCGGCACCGACATCCACGGAGACCCTCGGCGCCAAGGTGCCGGTGGCGCTGACGATCAAGGTCAGGCCGCCCTTGCTGACCGGCTGGAAGGTATAGGTCGGGTGCGGCTTGGGGCCGAACATGACAAAAAGGATAAGGGCGACGATGACCGCGGCGGCGATCTCCCACCACAGATAACGGCGCCACCAGGACTTCTGTTTGGTACGGCCCAGGCGCTCATTGATTCCGGAGCCACCAAATGGCCCGCTAGACGTCTCGTTCAATTGCCCCTCCAGGCCCACCACTGGTTACAAGATAGGTGACGCAGCGGCGAACTTTAAGGGGGGAGGTCCGACTTTCTGCGTTTGGCCGCGTGGTTAACGCCATTTGCCGTCTTTACGCTTTGTTCAGCAAACATTGCAGTGTCGCCAAGACATGTTTCAGCGCTTGACGATCCGGAAACACCTCAGCGCCCAAAGTTGGCCTACAATTTCGGGGTGTGTTCGGCTTATGCGGGTGTCTACAGTTTTTCGGGAGCGTAAAGAGGTTCGCAGTTTTCACAAACTGAAGCGGACCAGCTCTGGACGTGTGCTCAATCTCATTCTCTTAAGCGATGCGGCGACCAGTTTGAACGCGGGCGCCAAGCCAGCCAACATTGCCAAGCTGTTCTATTCCAACACCCTCAATTATTCGATCCTGACCAAACACAACTTGCGCGACAATGAACGCGACCTCTTTGCCCGCACGCTGCATGTGGCGACCAAGATTTTCATTCCCTTCGACCCTAAGCGGCTGGAGATCGGCGGCCGCTCTTTCTTCATCGAAGAATTCCAATTTAAGGATCATTTGCGCGATCTTTTGCACCTCGATCCCTCGATGGGCGATCCCACAGTTCTGCATGACATCCGGGTGCTGGAAGCCTTAAGCCGCTCACCGACCCTGGATCCTTTCATCGTCGCCGAATACATGCGCTCGGAAGGCTTGCGAGTCGAACCTGCCTTTTTCGCTGAGAGTTATGGCCTAGCCGGCAAAGCTTCGTCAGACGTCTTCCTGGTTTTTCAGCCGCTGGTGCAAAAGGCTTTGGGCAAAGCTGCGTCGCCTGAAGAAATGGGTCGTTTCGTTGATCAGGTGTGGAATGTTACGACCGGCACCACCGATAATCTCTTTCTCGAAGCGCTCCAGATTCCGCGCCGCGAATGGTCCAATGTGATTTTCTCCTGGAAAGCGCTGATCTATTACGATCTGGTCTCGCGCGGTACGGCCGACCGGCTCGATAGTGTGCTGCGGGTTTTGAAGGAGACGACGCCGAAAATGCGGCCCTCGCGCGTGCTGACAACGCGGATCGAAGAGATGAAGCGCGATCTCGCCCGCAACCTCTACAAGCTGCACGAAGGCTCGACAGGTTATATCCGTCAGGCTTTGACCTTGGTGGTGGAAGCCATTTTGGGCGACCAATCGGCGGGCAAATTGTCAGAGACCTTGCGCGACATGGCTGACCATATTTCGGCAGTGGGGATGAACGTCGTCCTTTTCGATCAGGTCACGTCTTACTTCCTCTATCTCTTCCCCCGGCCCTCTGATGGCATTATTGATGCCGAGGAGTTCGAAGCCGAACTGACCAATTTGCGCGACATCGTTCAGCTGCGCGACACCGCCTTTGGGTAAGCGCTGGCCCTAAAGGTAATAGCTCGACAGCAGCAGACTGGTTTCCGAGGCTGAGACCCCGGCGATCTGGCGGATGCGGTGCAGGGCGCGGTCGAAGCCTTCGAGACTTTCGGTGGCCATCTCGATCACCAAGTCCCAGCGCCCATTGGTGCTGTGCACCACGCTGACCTCGGAAAAGCCCCGCAGCACCTTCAGGATATGATCCGAGCGCTCGCCCTCCACCGCAATCATCATGATGGCGCGGATGCGGGGACTGGCGTCCTCCGGTTTCGCCCGCACGGTGAAGCCTTGGATGGTGCCTTGCGCCAGCAAGCGGTCGATACGGTTTTGCACCGTGCCACGCGAGACGCCCAAACTTTTGGCCAAACTGGCCACCGAACGGCGCGCATCGTCTCGCAACAGCCCCACCAGGCGGCGGTCCATATCATCCATGGGAATGCCTTTTCGTCACTTACACCTAGCAATATGATATATCCTACAGCAAAATTGCATATGTTGCTGCCTTTCTGTTAGCACACCCGCGGCGCATCCTATGGCTCGAATCCCGTGGGAAGCCGACCGCCATGCACATCACTGCCAAACCGTCCCTGCTGATGGTCGCGCCGACCCATTATGAGGTCTCCTACGTCATCAATCCCTGGATGCAGCCAGGCGCTTGGGGCAGCGATCCAGCGGCTCACCGTCGCGACGCCGCCGCAGCCTCCGCCGCCCTCCACAGCGCACTCGAGGCGGCCGGGGCGCACGTCTCGATCCTGCCCGGCGCGGCCGGCCTGCCGGACATGGTGTTTCCTGCCAATGCCGCCGTGATACTCAACCGCCGCGCCCTGGTCGCCCGCTTTGCCTGCTCCGAGCGGCGTGGCGAGGAAGCCCATTTCCGCGCGGCTTTCGATTCCTTGCGTGCCCGCGGCCTGCTCGATGTGGTCGAGCAATATCCCGAGGGCATCTTCCAGGAAGGCGCCGGCGATGCCATTTGGGATGACGGACGCCAGCTCTTCTGGGCTGGCTATGGCCAGCGTTCCGAGCGTGCCTCGCTCGCCATCACGGAAGACTTTTTCGATGTGCCGCTGATGCCGCTCGAATTGGTCTCGCCGCGCTTCTATCACCTCGACACCTGCTTTCTGTCTTTGTCCGGAGGCGAGGTGCTGTATTACCCGCCCGCTTTCTCGGAAGAGGGCAAAGCCAGCATCGCCGCCGTCGCGGGCCGCGAAAATGTCATCCTGGCGCAAGACGAAGACGCCGCTGGTTTCTGCGTCAACGCTGTCAATATCGGCCGCCACATCGTCATGGCCCGACCGCCGCAGCGCCTCCGCGATGAGCTGACCGAGCGCGGCTATGTCGTCACCGGCGTCGATCTTGATCCCTTCATTCTGTCGGGCGGCGGCGCTTATTGCATGACCTTGCGGCTGGACCGCGAAAGCAAACCCCTCGTAGTGGAGGCCGCTGCCGAATAGGAGTTTCCGATGGACAGGATCACGCCTTTCCAAACCTCGCAGTACATCGCCCTCGAAGAGGCTTATGGCGCCTCCAACTACAAGCCGCTGGACGTGGTGCTGACGCGCGGCGAGGGCGTTTATGTCTGGGATGTCGAGGGGCGGCGTTATCTCGATTGCCTGTCATCGTATTCGGCGGTCAATCAAGGCCATTGCCATCCGAAGATTCTGGCGGCGCTGACCCAGCAGGCGGGGCGCCTTTCCATCACCTCACGTGCTTTCCGCAATGATCAGCTCGGCCTCTTCTATGAAGAGCTTTGCGCGCTGACCCATTCGCATAAAGTGCTGCCGATGAACTCCGGCGCCGAAGCAGTGGAGACCGCCCTCAAACTGGCGCGCAAATGGGGCTATAAAGTGAAGGGCGTGCCTGCGGGCGAAGCCCAGATCATCGTCGCTTCGGAAAACTTTCATGGCCGCACCTTGGCCATCGTCGGCTTTTCCAGTGATCCCCATTCGCGGCAGAATTTTGGGCCTTTCGCACCGGGCTTTGTCACCGTGCCTTTCGGCGATGCAGCAGCGCTCGCCGCGGCAGTCACACCGAACACCGTCGCCGTGCTGCTCGAGCCGATTCAAGGCGAGGCAGGCGTCATCATTCCCCCGCCCGGCTATATGCAAAGCGTGCGCACCCTCTGCAACCAACAAAACATCATCCTCATCCTCGATGAAATCCAGACCGGCATGGGCCGCACCGGCACCTTGCTCGCCGAAGAGCATGACGGCATCGAAGCCGATCTCACCTTGGTAGGCAAAGCATTGTCTGGCGGCTTCTATCCCGTCTCGGCGGTGCTTTCGAACTGCGAAGTGATGGACGTCTTAAAGCCCGGCGAGCATGGCTCGACCTTTGGTGGCAATCCGCTTGCCTGTGCCGTCGCCCGCGCTGCCATCCGCGTGCTGACCGAGGAAGACATGATCGGCAACGCCACCCGCATGGGCGCTTATCTGCTGGAGCAATTACAAGCCGTCAAATCCGACTTGATCAAAGAGGTGCGTGGCCGCGGCCTGATGCTCGCCGTCGAACTGCACCCAGAGGCCGGTGGCGCCCGTCGCCTGTGCGAGGCCCTGATGCGCCGTGGCATTCTGTGCAAGGAAACCCACACGCACATTTTGCGCATCATGCCGCCACTGATCATCAGCCGCGAACAGATCGACGAAGCGCTGCCGCAGTTCCGCGCGGTTCTGACGAGCACCAGCATGGGGTGACGTGTGCCGCCCCGGGGCTGGTGCAAGTGTGCAGTCTCTAGCTCCGGCTAATAGTGGTCGCGGTCATGCCGGTCGCGCCAACCGCGATCCCAGCGGTCACGATTATGGTTCATGCACCAATCGCGAATCCGTTCCAGATCGTGACGGGCATCCCGGGCGGCATCGCTGTGGCGTCCGAAGCGATAGATGGCGCGGTCAAGCCTGTCCTCGGCGTGATGGATGCGCTCGCGGCAATCTTCCCAGCGTTGAGCCTGGGCGGGCACACTGGTCACGGCAGCGCTCCCCAATGCCAAGAGCGCGGCCATGCTTGCGTATCCCAAAAGCGTTCTCATACGCATATAAGTACCCCCTGTGAGCGCGACCCACGCCGGTCCAGCGTGCCGACGCAATTTTAGCCCCAACCCAACGCAGGGGTAAATGCTCTGTGGGGAGAAGGTCTCGAATATTGTCAAGGCCCCTTACAATTGGGAACCAGTCGCATCGCTATCGATGGGCTTGTGTCCGGCGCGCTGGTATCAGAATTGGACGTTGTACTTTACGCCCTTGTTGTCCTCGCCGTCGCCGTATCCCGTGGGCGGATTGCCAACTTTAACGTGCAGCTTCAAATTTATAACCGTTCCCTTATTGCCCACGAGAACAGCCGAACCATCGGCGACGTCTGTCGTATCGACCGAGGTGTCGTCACTGCCAAACAGCGAGGTGGCTTGGTGGGTGCGGACCTTCGTCTCCAGCACAGCGGTGTAATTGCCCTGAAGGACTTCGCCGGTGACGGGATTGGTGGCAATCATTTTGCCGGATCCCGAGGTCAGTTCGTATTGCATCGCAAGCGTTGTTCCGTCGGCTAGGCAAACAATCCGGCCCGGCAGCATGGTCCCGGGCTGATAGCCTTCGCTCGCACAACCGCACAACAGCACTGCCAATAAAGTGATAACGATCCGCATTTCAGTCTCCCCCAAACCAAATTGGTTGAACTTGCAGACAATCTACGCCCGCCTGGGCGCGCGAATACATTTCAATTGCCATGGGTGGAGTGACGGACCGCCGCACCAACGCGCGAAGCGAAGGCGACGCAGTTTTAGCTAGCCCTCAAGGGGAGGGTGAAAGTCCCATTGTTTCCTCTGACGGCGCATGCCGAGGGCGTTTGACCTGCGGCTTGGGCGGATCGCGCAGATCAGCGCCTGCGCCATAGGTCGCCTCGCGCAACACCGCCATCAAGGCATAGCGGTCTTTGAGGACGGCAAGGTCCGCGTACGGAATAACATCGCCCAGCGCCGTGCGCACTTCGCTGCCGATCTTGTTGTGGACCTCGTGAAACAACAGCGCCAACCGCAAGGTCAGCGAGACATGGCTGACGAGCTGGAACAGCAGCGAATTCTGTCCGGCGAAATAGAGCGGCGCCACGGGGGCATGCCCTGCGGTGATCAGCTTGGCGGTGAAGGTCTTCCAGTCGCTGTCGATGGCGCGGCGATGCCACCATTTCGGCGTGGTCGAAACCCCACCGGCCGGAAAGATCAAAACACAGCCGCCCGCTTGCAAATGCGTAATGGCCGCGGCGCGGGATTTAAGATTGGTCTGGACCGCCTCTTTGCTTTCGGCAAAATCGATCGGCAGGAGATAGCGCCGCAGCGGTTCGGCTTTGCAGATCACCGCATTGGTCAGCACAAGGAAATCGGGCCGCGCCTTGCCGACGATGTGGCAGGAGACGATGCCGTCGAGCACGCCGTAAGGATGATTGCAAACCACCACCAGCGGTCCCGTGCGCGGCCAACTCGCCAGCTTGGCAGCATCGTAACTGACCTTGAGTTCCAACAGCCGGATTGCCGCGTCCCAAAACGTCTCGCCTTCGCTGGGGCGGTAAGTCTCATAGAGCCAGCGCAAATAGGGCTGGCCCGTCGCCCGTTCGATGGCGTGGATGATAAAGCGCGTGAAAGGCGGATCATCCTCGGCGGCATAGGAAAATTCGTCAGGGCGCAGCGCCTCCATGGCTCAATCTCGCGCCTTGAAGCCCGCCACCGCCAGGCAAAGCCAGCCGGCGATGAAGGCCACGCCGCCACAAGGTGTCACCACGCCCAAGCCATGCACGCCGGTCAGCGCCAGGAGATAAAGCGAGCCGCAAAACAGCACGATGCCGATCATAAACAGCCACGCTGCGCACCTCGCCAAGATCCCCGGCACCAGCGCTGCAAGACCCATGGCGAGGGCATGGCTGAGGTGATACTGGGCGCCGGTCTTGAAAGCCTCCAACATGTCGGGGGCGAGCGTGCCTTTCAGCCCATGCGCTGCGAAGGCGCCTGCAGCAACCGCCAGCGCGCCATTGAGGGCGGCAATACCGAGCCAAGGCTTCACCGGCATCCGCAGCCGCCATGATGTTGGTGGCTGACTTCGGCCACGGCCAGACGAGACAGCTCCTCGGTGGCGGCGAAATCGGATTTGACCCGCGCCAGCATGTGTTTGTCGGCCATCAGGTCGAGTGCCGTTAGCGCCAGCGCCTTGGCGCCATCGATCACTGCGGCATCGCCCAAATCGCTCGCCGCCCAGGTGGCGAATTCGGGATTGTGGATGATCACATCTGCCGGTGCGACCGCCAGCATGGGATGGATGGAAGGCACGCGATGGCTGACATTGCCCATATCGGTCGATCCGGCAAAGCCTGCGGGGATGTCCTCCATCGGGAAGAAGTCGCGTCCCAGCGCTTTGGCGTGAGCCTCGAAATTCTCCGCCAGTGGATAGTTGGTCTTGAGGTCGAGATAATCTGCCCCCGTCCAATGCAGCTCCAAGCGGCAACCGGTCGCCAACGCGCCCGCTTCGAAACAGGCCACTACACGTTGCTTCAGCTTCACCAGATCATGCACATCGGCGGCGCGGATGAAGAAGCGGCAGGCGGCGCGCTCGGGCACGATATTGGGCGCCATGCCGCCATCGGTGATGATGCCGTGGATACGCTCGGAATTGCGGATGTGCTGGCGCAACTGGGCA
>JARLIR010000231.1 GCA_031291635.1 Rhizomicrobium sp.
CGTTGTTACCGAAGATCTGGATGCAGACCTGGGTCAGCGCTTCGCACTGCGTCGGATTGACCTTGCCCGGCATGATGGACGAGCCCGGCTCGTTTTCCGGCAGCGACAACTCGCCCAGCCCCGAGCGCGGCCCTGAGCCCAGAAAGCGGATGTCATTGGCAATCTTGAAGAGCGAGGCCGCCACGGTATTGATGGCGCCGTGGCTCATCACCATGGCGTCATGGGCGGCCAAAGCTTCAAATTTGTTGGGGGCAGAGGTGAAGGGCAGGGCGGTGATGGCGGCGATGCGCTCGGCCACCATTTCGGCAAAACCCACGGGCGCATTGAGGCCGGTGCCGACCGCGGTGCCGCCTTGTGCCAGTTGCATCAGCATCGGCAGCGTCATTTCAATTCGCGCAATGCCGTTTTCGACCTGTTGGGTATAGCCAGAAAACTCCTGGCCCAGCGTTAACGGCGTGGCATCCTGCGTATGCGTGCGGCCGATCTTGACGATGGCTTTCCAGGCTTGCGCTTTGTCGTTCAAGGCATTGCGCAACATCTGCAGAGCCGGAAGCAAGCGGTGCACGATCTCTTCGGCCGCTGCCACATGCATCGCGGTGGGATAGGTGTCGTTGGACGATTGGCTCATATTGACGTGATCATTGGGATGGACCGGCTTTTTGGAGCCCATCTCGCCGCCCATCATTTCGATGGCGCGGTTGGAAACCACCTCATTGGCATTCATATTGGACTGCGTGCCCGAACCGGTCTGCCAAACCACCAGCGGGAAATGGGCGTCAAGCTTGCCTTCGATCACTTCCTGCGCCGCCGCGATCACGGCTTTGCCGATGACAGGATCGAGCCGTCCCAGCGCCATATTGGTCTCGGCGGCCGCGCGTTTGACGATGCCCAGCGCACGCACCACGGGAGCGGGCTGCTTCTCCCAGCCGATCTTGAAATTGTTGCGGCTGCGTTCGGCCTGGGCGCCCCAATAGCGCGAGGCATCGACCTCGATGGGGCCGAATGTATCGGTTTCGGTGCGAGTCTTGTTCATGAAGATCGTCCCAGCTGAGCGCGGCATTCGCGCGATTCGCATA
>JARLIR010000037.1 GCA_031291635.1 Rhizomicrobium sp.
CGTGCTTCGACAGTCGGCAGGGGTCTTTTGTGGATATTCCCGGCTTCCACCACTAAGGCTTCGTGATTTTTCTTGCCCGAGCTGCGGCTCAAATTTCTGCATAAAATTGATGACCTAAGATAATAATGCTTGCATTGTACATCTTGTGTTGTGCGCGTCCATCGGTGCGCTATCACAGCATCCGACCCGACGATGCTGGGCTGCGCGTCCGCTTGCGTGAGCTTGCCGCTGCCCGGCGCCGGTTCGGCTATCGGCGTCTGCAACTGATGCTGCGGCGGGAGGGTGTTCGCATGAACCACAAGAAGCTGAGGCGGCTTTATCGCGAAGAACGGCTCCAAGTCCGCCGTCGCGGTGGTCGCAAAAGAGCGCTGGGAACAAGAGCTCCGATGGCACTCCCGCAAGGGCCGAACCAGCGCTGGTCACTCGACTTTGTCAGCGACACGCTCGTGGACGGTCGGCGCTTTCGGATACTTACCGTGGTGGACGACTTCACGCGCGAATGCCTGGCGCTGGTGGCAGACACCTCGTTGTCCGGCCTGCGACTTACGCCAAACTCAGCGAACCCGCGATGCAACGGGGCGGGCCGCGTTCGCCAAGATAAGCGCCGTCGACGGCATCCGGCTCACTGCTGAAATGGTGCGTGACCTTCGGACTTTCGACAAGCTGAAGCTTTCCGGTGAAGAGCGGCGCAGGATCATTCTCAAAAAATACGCCAGGACGCGATAACGAGCTCTAGAAAAGCAAATCAGGTGGTGGGACGATGTGGTTCGCTGGAAAAGCTCGCGGAGCACTTAGGCTCATGCCAGGGCGAGTTGCACCGTGACGAGGGAGACGAGAGGGCTCTGCTCCGTGGGAATCGGGAGACCGTCTTTCTGGAGACTTTCGAGATATCCGCGCACAGCGTCTTTTGCCATGTCGAGCGTCTCCTCGACCGTCTCGCCCTCGGTGACGACGCCGGGCAATGCTAGGCAGGTGGCGACGAAGCCGCCTGCATCAGTATCGCGGTCAATAACAACGGTATAGGTGAGCGTTCTTCCTTTGCCGATCATGGAAACAGTATAACGTAGGAGATTTTTCGAGCTGGTTCGCGCATCAAAAAACGCCGCTCATGCGACGTTCTTTGAAAGTGCCTGGCTACAGCTTAGAAACAGCCGTGACAGGGCAAGGCCCTCCAAGCACCGCCAGAATAATATCACGGGCGACTGAAGCGTGTGTGGATGTTCTCGTAGTCGTCCCTAGCGAGATAGTGGGTCGAGTTCGCCTCGGTCATAACGCGCAAGGTCTCGGAACGTCTTTCCGTACTGTTTCAATGCGCTATCCGCCGCCTGGGAAAGGCGGGTCTGTTTGTCTGCTTTGGAGGACATCAGTCCTTTGAAATATCGCGAGAGGCGCATGCGAGGAGCATACCATAGCGTCTGTATATCAAAGCTCCGCATTTCGCGTCACGCGTTTACCGACTTTCTCCGACTGCCGCATCGACCAGCGTACGCGCTCTGCGACGTATGCGGCGAATGGTGCGATATTGAGGTCGATGGACGCACTGTCAAGCGCGTTGAGGTACTCATCCCGATCCTCGACGCGGATAATCGTCCACGGATAGCCGCCCGAGGCTAACGCTACGTTCATCACGAAGCGGGCCATGCGTCCGTTGCCGTCCGGATATGGATGGATATAACCGAAAAGCCAATGCCCGAGGACGGCGCGAACGGATGGTTCCGGCTCATGCTCAAGAAGATCGAAGAGCGCGGACATGGCGTCGGACACCGTCTCCGCGCGCGGCGGCACGTATCGTGAGCCGCGGAGGTACACCGGTTGGCGGCGGTATCCCGCAAGCGCGGTCGCCGGAACGATACCGGCCATGACGAACGGCTGGAAGAGTTCGCGATACCACTCCCGATGCGCGGAGCGGATAAGCGCGCCGGGCTCTTTCCCACCGATGACTTCCGCGACGGATTTCTTCACCAGCTGGAATGCCTGCCAGTATCCGCGCGCGGCGAGCGCATTCTTGCTCTCGGCGTCGGCCGCATTGTCATTTGGGTTCCATACGCCCGAGCGGACGCGCTCTATAAGGTCGGGAGTGACGTTATATCCCTCGATAGAGAGGGAGTGGTACGCGTCGCTCGCGTAAATATCGTCGACGAAACGGAGATAGTCTCCCGGCTTCTTCGGCAATCCGGGCGACTTCGGAAAGGTATCGACAACCACACCGCGCGTCGCTTCCCATAGCGCATGGATGCGCCCCACGATGGGCAGCGCGGCGATCACCAATGCGCCGAATGTCTGTTCCGGGGCGAATGGATCGCTCTCGCGGATCACGTACCCGACGGACTTCATCGTCGAAACAATTTCGTCGGCAACGTCGTCGCGGCCGATGCGGCGGAACGCGCCCGCGAGGCGTCCGGCCACAACCGAGCGCCCCTCTTCGAGGAGGAGGTTCAGTACCACGGAAGCGTCCTTCACATGCGAGAGGACGATTTGTGTCTCCACGGGATTCCTAGCGAAGAATGCTTCCGGGACACGAATAAGCGCGGCGGCGGGCGAGAAGAGACGCAATCCTTCGCGCTCTACCAAGTCGGCCTTCGCAGGCATCCGCTGTTTCAAGCCGTATATCGACGTGTCGAAAAGGAGCTTGATCGTGTTGTTCGTGCCCTTGGGGCTGTACACGACGAGCTGGGCCGGGATGATCGTGTTCTCGGCATGGAGGAGGAGCGATTGCTCCGGCGAGAGGTGCCATTCCGCACCGAAACGGTCGTCACAATACTGCGCGCAGAATTCCCAAAAGGATGCGAACCATGGCGTGCTATCGCCCTTCGCTGTCCCGGGGCTGGAGGAAATGAGCCAGCCCTTGGCTACTTCTAGGAGGAAACCGTTTTTTACCAGCCGTTCGCGGTGCACGCGCGAAATCTCGTTCGACCGGAACACACGCCCTCTGCGTTGGAGCGCTTGAAGGACCGCGAGAGACGCGGCGAGTTTCTCATTGGGTGTCGCCATTGCCGGTTCCTTCCGTCTGGACGCACGTCTTTTATGCTGCATGGTTACAAGCATATCATGCTGCACTATTACAAGTCAATCATGCATTACCATCGCGAGCATATCGTGCTGTACTACTACAAGCCTTTTCTGTCGTACCTCAAGCGGGCTGCAATTTCCGCGCGGCTAAAATGTGCCTTTCTGTCCAGTTCACCCGCCTTGGCGGGCATCGCGCGTTCAGTGACCATAACCCGCGGTCGATATTATCAGCCAACACAAACGAACCTTATGTTGTCGAAGTTCAAGCAGAACGGCATCCTCGGGTATGTTGATGCCGCACAGCGCGTCTCCGTGGGCGAGTCCGTCCGTGGGGAGTTACAGCTCGAATTCGAGGAGCTGTACGAACTCATCGGGGAGGTCCGCTCACAGACACAGCGGCTCGCGAAGTGTCTGCGGTTCATCTTCTTCGGAGTCGATGATCCGGACAAGGACGAGTGGCAGGCGCGGACGTTCCCATAATAGGGGAGCCATAGCGTCGAGTCGCAACCTCATTCCCTAGGACCGGTAGTTCCGGACACCGGATGGTAGAGGAACGAGTGCGATGACAGACACTCGATTTCTGACACGGGGGTGCAGAACAAACAAGGCGGCTTTTGTGGCATCTCTGGAAAGTTTTGTGCACCGCGTCGAGACACACCACGAGAACGTGCCGCGCAGATACTCAATATTGCCATAGGGCTTGCCAAGGAGGAAATAAACGCCGCCGTGGCGCAAAAGAAAGTAGCATGAGGCGTCTTCACATACGCCTGTCGTTTGCGGCGCTCGGCTCAGTCCTCTGGTGGTTCACGGAGCGCCTTCTCGATACGGGCGTTACGCACCTCATGGGAACGCTCATGCAGATACTTAGTCACCTCAGGGCGTAAAAGCGTGCGATATACTTTTCGTGCATGGCAATCTTCACATTCAACGGAGACGAAAACGATTTCAAATCAGTCCGTCAACAGGCAGAGGATTTCTATGCAACCATCGGCTCTGTACCGTGCCCGTATTTCAACGGCGAGAAGATCGCCTTCAATGCAAAGGGTATCCGACATCTGAAATTCAAGATAGACGAGAAGGCACGCCCACGGGAGGATCAGTATTCGCGCCTGAAACTTCTCCATCTTGCGCCACGAGTGGTACAGCTCTCGCGCACGGTACAGGGCATCTGGCAGGCAAAGCAGTTTGAGCCCCTGCGAACGCATGGCCGGTGGGAGCGAGTGCTCAAAGACGTGACCTTCTATGAATTCGTGGCAGTGCTCGACAGCGTACGTATGAAGGTGATTGTGAAGCAGGTTGCGGGTGGTGAGAAGTATTTCTGGAGCATCATCCCGTTCTGGAAGCTCCACCCGGACACTCACCGGCGCATTCTCCACAGCGGAAGTCCTGACACTGATTAGGCATCAAAAAACGCCGCTTGCACGACGTTCTTTGATAGTGCCTGGCTACAGCTTGGAAACAGCCGTGACAGGGCAAGGCCCTCCAAGCACTGCTCCCAATCTACCACAGGTTTGTGAAGTGTGCATGAGCAAGCATAAAAGACCCGTAACGGTGCAGCAGAAAATGCTTGTAGCCGTACACGATTAAAACTTACCCGTCAGTCCAGAAAACCCGCCTTGGCGGGAAGATGCCTTTCACCGACCGCGACCCGCGGTCGATATTATCAGCTAATGCAAACGAACCTATGCTGTCAAAGTTCAAGCGTTGGTCACCTGTAGTTAGAGCGGGAACCAGCTTTCAGTGTACGGAGGGTCTGCTGTGCGCGTGCTGCCAAGAGATTGATATTTTGTCGCCCCCAGTATCCCATCGCCAAGAATGCCGTCATCTGCCAACGGCAGTATGATGCGCTCCCCCTGGCCGTAGCGATTCAGATGACAGAAAACCATACCTTCGCATTTGTATAGCGCGGGTTGATACGCAACTCGCCTGCATTGTGCGAACATTTTTGGAAATTCGCCTTTCGGGTATATCTCTGTCATCGGCGATCCTCGGAAATTCCTGCCAAAGATCTGCTCGATCTGATCGCCAGCCAATCGTCCAGTGAATGCATCTGCCGCCCGATCATACTTGTAAGACCAAACAATCGGAAGCTGTGCGGTAATTTGGGCGGGGCGAATGTCGCTCCAACCTGGCATCGCCCGAGAACCACGCACGTTGTTCCAGTGCCGCGCCACCTCTCTCAGTTCGGGTGACGTGATAGTCTCTTCAAACGCATAGAAACTCATGGCACTTGGCCTTGTTCCGACGGTCTCTCAGTGTCACCCCATTGGTACGGTGCCGGAATGCTCCGAGGTTCGGATCATTCTGGCTCGTATGCGCAACATCAGACCGCCGCGCACATTTCCACAACGAAACTGCGAGCGATAGCCCTGCAACAGGGCGGCCGCGTTCTGTAAGAATGATCATAGCTCCCTGACAGCCCTAACGTAACGGTAGGGACATAAGTGGAAATAGAGATTTCAGTGTAAAAAGGCCGCGTTCCAACCGAATGGCGTCCGTTGGTCAGAATGTGTTTCCACCTTTGTCGGCGAACCGCGAGTGTCGATTTAGCGGCGGCTACTCTCCCGGTCTCCGTCAGAACAAAGTCCAACCCTCTATTGTAAAACCGGTGGTTGTGGAGCTTATGGAAGCGAATGCGCGTCATTCGAGGTTTCGTAATGCTGAGCTTTATAAAAATTGCGCGCTATACCAAGTTTAAAATTTTCCAATTTGATCGCTCGAAACTCGTCGGCGTGGCAGCGCTTCTGTGCGCGCTCGGCCTCACCCTCGCATCGGCTGGGTTTGTCTACGCCAGCGTGAATCGTCTGCATTTGGCATTCGATTGGGTGCAGCACACCGATAGCGTCATTCTGCAAATGGTGAACATTGAGAAGGATTTGCTGTCAGCGGATTCGACGACACGCGCCCAAGTCTACGCAGGGACCAATCCCAATCAGAAGAACGCCCAATTGGCGAACAACTCTATAATGGCTGAGGTGGAACGTCTAGCCGCGCTGGTTGCAGACAATCCAGATCAGACGCGCCGCATACTGCTGCTCCAAGCAATCATCGCGGAACGTGCGATTGCCTTGCCCAAACGCGAGGGCGCCGAATTCCGTCGCATGTCTTCTATCCGCGCCGAAATTCAGGAGGTGCAAAACGCCGAGTGGAAATTGCTGCAAGACCGTACGGCGGTCGAAGAGCATGCGACTATCGTCTCGCTTTCTCGTGCCACCCTCACAGGTTTTTTCGCATTGGTGTTGGGCGCGCTCGGAATCTATTTGCTGACCAAGGAGAGCGCGCACCGCCGCTATGCCGAACTGGAGTTGATGCGCATACAAAGGCTCAACATGATGAGCCTGACGACGATGGCGCTTGCGCATGAGATCAACCAGCCGCTCGCAGCGGCAGGTAACTATCAGGCCGCCTGCCTTCGCCTGGCGAAAGCGCCGGATGCTAACGTGTCAACCAAGATTATCGATGCTGCAACACATGCTCAAGAGCAGGTTCTTCGCGCCGGTAAGATTATAAAACGCCTGCGCAGTTTCATCGAAAAGAGCGGGGACGAACGGACCATTGAGAGCCCGGGCACCATTATTGACGATGCGATTTCCTTGATCGGTACGATCGACGGTTCGATCAAAGTCGAAACGCAAATCGAGTCCAACCTGCCTTGCGTATCCGTCGACAGAGTTCAATTGCAGCAGGTTCTCATCAACCTGATCCGCAACAGCATCGAAGCGATGGGCGGCGGCAAGCGCAGCGAGCTGATGCTCTCGGTGAGAGCTGTCGATTCTACACATGTCTGCTTTAGCGTGGCGGACAATGGTCCGGGTCTGCCGAAGAAAGTGCTGGAGAATATCTTCAAGGCATTCGAATCGACGAAGGTGGGCGGTCTGGGCGTTGGGCTCACGATCTGCAAAGCGATCATCGCTGCCCATGGTGGCACAATCTCCGCCAGCAATGTTCTCTCAGGCGGGACGATTATCAGTTTCACGCTACCGGTGGCGTACGAACAAATGGCGGCGTGACGACTTGTTATGCTGCAATCGGCTCTAAACCCGCGGGCAGGAGTAGGGGAAGGCGTATGCTGTGGTTCCAGGCCCTTCCTCCTGCTGTACCACGTCGCTCCGTGATCTTCGGCGAAACTTTTTGCTTCTTTATGCCGACGCCGTCCTCGGCGGCGATGAGTTCTATCTCGTCGCAGAAGGGGGGAAGATCGAGCGAGGCGCGGTCAAGCGCCTCAATGTAGACCTCGCGATCCTCGACGCGGACCACCACCCGCGGATGGGGCCACAGCGTGTTGTTTTAAGTATGCTCGATCCAGCGAGCGGGCCTTTGTATACGGCAGATTTTGCGAGAAATTCTCAAGACTTTTGCAAGCAGACTATGGTATAATATGTCTATGGCTAAGACTTCCACCAAGGCTCCCAAGCAACGCACGTCAGGCTTCACACTCGGACGCCTCGCGTTCGCGCAGATCAGCGCCGTCGAAGGCATCCGGCTCACGCCTGAAATGGAAACAGACCTCCTCCAGTACGATCAGAAAGGTCTCTCTGTCTCCGAACGGCACACGGCGATTCTTGAGAAATACGCGAAAGCTCGCTAACCAACCCGATGTACGATGCGATAGCAGACCCGTACTGTTATCCCGGAACGACGGTTCTCAGGAACATTCCCGGCATCACTAAGCAGTCGGCGCTCGCCCGATTCGAGACAATAGTAACCGCTGCGCGTGCCGGAGACCCACTCCCTAAGGGTCGCTTGAGCGTCCGCCACTATCAGGCAATACACCACCACCTGTTCCAGGACATATATGCGTGGGCGGGGCGCTTCCGCACCGTGCGGATTGGTAAGAGTGGGAGTGCTTTCTGTTATCCCGAAAATATCGCGGTAGAAATGGCTGCGCTGTTCGCTGATTTGAAGAAGCGGAAATTCTTCGACGGGCTATCGGCTAACGAATTCGCCAAGGAGGCCGCCCAATTTCTCTCGACGCTTAACGCTATCCACCCATTCCGCGAAGGAAACGGACGGACGCAGACCGCATTCATTGCTCTCGTAGCGAACCACGCGGGCCATCCACTCAATCTTGAAAAATTGGACCCGGACGCCTTCATGTCCGCGATGATTGCGAGCTTTCAAAAAAGCGATGCCGCGCTCACGAAACAGATTCGGCGTTTGATTCGATAGTGCTCTGTCGGACACCGCGTAAGTTAGCACCGTCAGTAGGAGGAAGGTCATCTGAGTAGATTCCGAACCTACTCACGCAGGTTTAGTTTTCCCACTGTAACATCCGAGAAGTGCATGGCGGCGGCTGATACCGCACGTTAACTACATCCAGGTACAACCTTGCGGTCTCATTCGCGCGCGGGTGGGTCCTAGTCACGTACGAGTTTGCATCGGCGGGGGAATGTTTGATGGCCATCATATTGGTTGTCGAAGATGATCAATTTATCCGCGAACTAACGGAGATGATAATCCAGGACTGGGGTTACCAAACGTGTTCGGCCAGCGACGTAGACGAGGCGCTGTTGCTCCTCCGTTCCCCTCAACACATCGACCTGCTCTTTACCGATATTTATCTCAAGACAGCGACCTGCGGCGGATGCGAGCTTGCGCAGCAAGCAGTCAAAATTCGCCCGCAGCTACGTGTGCTCTACACAACAGGCAATTACGTCACCGCCGAAATGAGTGCCACATTTGTTGACGGCATGCCGTGTCTTCGCAAGCCGTACACGCCGCGCCAGCTCCAAAGTTCTTTTGAAGCACTTCTCGCGTAGTAGCGGTCAGGGCACACGTCGTATCAGACGTTCCGCATAGTCATCGTATGTGGGTGTAAATGAGTTCGATTAAGTGCATCCGAGCGGCAATTGCCTTTGTTTCATCGGCGACATGATCTTGGACGCGGCCCTTCTTCGTGGCGTCAGCACAGTTGTTCTTGCCGCCCGCGTTTGGGTGCGTCTGTTTGGAACATCTCTTCATAGGCCATGGCGTGACCTTAGTCTCGACCGAAAACGCATATATATGTTGGAAATACCGCATATTTGACAGAATAACAGCTTCGTGATATTGTACGTAACACTTACAATTAAATTAAAACTATATGAGCGAAAAAAGTGGTGCAACTTATGCCGATTTGGAGCGCTTAGATGAATTATGCGGAAAGGGCTCTGCACAACACATGAAGGAGGTACGGAGAAGGACGTTTGCAAGAGATTATGAAATCATGATGGAGTACAAGTTGGAGCTCGAGAGGCAAGGCAAGAAGTCCTGATCTTCGGAACATTGTGCAGGGGTGGAAATTGCGCAGAGAGTGCTTCCTCGCATATTCAAATACTTAGCGCCGAATTTGCCTGTATAGCGCGATTTAGCTAAGCTCACCTTGGGGATTGGGTGGGCTGCAATCATGGAAAATCAGCGGGCACGGTTGCCGCGCGATTATCGCGCGTGGCCCTACGGGATAGGGCTTCTAATTCTTGCGCTGACGATATTCCTGATACTGCATTTTGGGCTCCGGCAGTACATCGATCAGTATTTGAACGAGCTATATGCCCGAAAAACCAAGGTGCCGGCCGTCGGAGATTTTGGCAGTGCTGGAGAGTATTTCAATATCGTCATCGGCGTCCCGCTTGCATTTCTCGGCGTTCTCATCGCCGTGGCAGCGTCGATTATTCTCGCTCAATTCGCGCTGACCAAAGACGATATTGCAATTTTCACTTTCGTCGAGAACCTGATGCGGCCCGTTACAAAACGAATTAGGGGGCTTGTTGAAGCATTTATCAAACTTCTTGCGGTGGGAAACCAGTGCGATGAGCTTATGTGGAGGGTACATAAAGCGATTAGTGCATCGGAGCCAGGGAGTCACGCGCCGGATGCTCGCATAATTGATCGTCTCACTCGTGCGCAGCGTGAAGAGTTTTTGTCCGAAATGCGGTCGTATCTTGAGAGCATCACGGCAAACCTTGAGGACTGGACAAGACAATACGAACAACTGCTAGGTACGATGTACGGCGTACTGTTCGCGCATGAAAAAATTCATGCCGCGCTTGCCGCCAAACCATGGGGAACAGCGAATTCATATCTTCGGGTGACACTACCACCGTTGTTTCTGAAACGGTTAGGACTTGCTGGTGACCTCGAAACAGCAAGCCGAGCCTCCGTGCGGAGGCACAAGAATCTGCGAGCGAAAAAAGACTCTCGTGACCCGGAAGAACACTCGAACGATGTCCGCCAGATTCTTTCGTACCTCGCTACCGACAATATGAAAACAGAGGACGCATTGGAGCGATTTTTCGCGGCGGCATACTTGTTGCCTACCAACTCGACCACCTTGGAATTTGTCGGTTTGGCGATTTACCCTTTCAAATTCATACTCGAAAAGCCGCAGCGGCGGCCTCTTCACGGCGTAACCATCCATGGTTATTTAATCAACATGGGAGCGGCGCAACTCGCGACGCTCTATCAGTACATACCTGATCGTTCGGCCATTGAAACTGCACTGAACAGGATATTCGAGCGTCGATCAAAAGCGGCGGAGAAACTTCTCGAGTTCGCAGCACCGACGCCGCGCGATTTCACGTTGTTCAAAGTGGACGATTCAATATGTGAGCTAATTGACCATCCTGAGCGGATCATCATCGTTCTTGTTGAAAGGGAGAAGGGCATAATTTCTGGCGAAACCTATAATCGCAGCCACCACGGAGAGATTCCGGCGACTGGGTACAAATCAGAGCACTCTGACGAATGATCCACTTCGCCCACACCGACGCACTGGTCTGAAGTTGCCAGACAGTCTATTTCCGCCGTCGTGCAGCATCGTGAGCCCGACTGCATTATGTTTTCGGGCGTAGAGGTGAATGCGTGCGCAATTACCACCTTGAATGGCATCGCCACCTACACTTTACTTCCCCCATTAGTACCCGTGCGAGTACCACTCTCATCAGGGTCAACCCACCATGAAACTCTTGCTTCGTCGCGACGAACGTTCGTCCATTATGGGCAAGCCGATTTTTGTATTGGAGATGCGCGCCGAACTCTCCGAAGTGGAACGCGGCTGGATACAGAAGTACAAATTTGGTTCGTCCCTGCTGTACACGAAGAAGGGCAAGCCCAACGCCGACACCACCACTTTGGCGGGCGTCGGACAGGTGCTCGTGCACTATGCAATGGACCTAACCGTGTCCGTCAACGACCTCGTGAATGGCAAGAAGATTGAGTGCAAGGATATTATGGAGATGCTTGCGGTGGAGCAGCAAATCCGGGAAGCGGCCCAGAACTTCGGCAGCGTGCTCAGGGCCGCGTCGCAGTTCGGCGGGGAGGAAGTGATCGAACTTTAGGATATGGTAATCAACCTCTTCAGCTGGCTTCTTCCGGGGACCAAGGAAAAGGAACTCCGGGACACCCGCGCTTCGTGGGAAGAGACGGAGCGGGAGTGGAAAGCGTCGCCGCTCGCGTCAATTGATCCTGCGGACCTCGCAGATGAAATAGTGCGCGAGGCGATGCAGGGAGCAGAGCGCGTTCCCGCCGCTCCCATTATCGCGGCTTTATGCGAGGGGACGGAAGAACTTATCCGCGCTGAGTCTGTAGGTGAGATTGAACCGTTCTGGAGTGTCATAGAAAACAACGTTGAGGCGGCGGTCGAATTCCGCGAGATGGTCGCGCGGCGCTCGTCATGGGCGACAAATTTCAAGACGATGCGCGGCGTGTGGGCGAAGCTCTTGTCCGGTCCGTATCGCGAATTCGTTAAGGCACTCCCCGAGTCCTGTTTTGGAGAATGGGATGAGAAAGGTGAATTCGAGGTTCCGCTCATTGACCTTCTCGACAACCCCGCCGAAATTATCGAACGCTTTATTTCGTTTCCATTCACGGACGATACGCTCAACCTAAAGCTCTTTGAGGAATATCGTAGGCGTCTCCGCAGTCGTATTGCGGAAGTGTCCGGCATGTCGCTTGCCGATTTGGCGCAGCAGAAGAGACCAATCGTCCCGCCCACGGCGCAGAAGAACAAGAGCGCGCGGGAACTCTTGGACCTGTATCTTGGCGGGACGCCGTTTGCGGACCTGTTCTCTCTTCCGGTCCCGTTCTCCGTACCTGAACATGTCCGCTTCGAACACTGCCACGTCATCGGCGGCACCGGGCACGGCAAGACGCAGCTGCTTCAGAAGATGATATATGCCGACTTGGTGCAGTCGCAATACAACCGGCGAAGCGTGGTCGTGATCGACAGCCAGGGCGATATGATCCAAAAGCTCTCGCGCCTTGAGCTGTTCTCACCCTATGTACCGGGAGGATTAGGAGACCGGCTCGTTCTCATTGATCCGTCTGACGTGTTGCATCCGTTCGCCCTGAACCTATTTGACGCGCACATGGACCGCGTGAAGGATTATGATGCTGCCGACAAAGAGCGCGTTCTGAATGGCGTCGTCGAGCTATACGAGACATTTTTCGACGCGCTTCTCGGGGCCGAACTCACTGCCCGGCAGGATGTGGTGTTCCGGTACATTGCCCGTCTCATGCTCACCATCCCCGACGCGACGATCCACACGCTCATGCAGATTATGGAGAACGGAAAGGCATTCAAGCCGCACATGGAGCGGTTGGAAGGCTCAGGACGGCGGTTCTTCGAGACGGAATTCTTCTCTCCGTCGTTTGCTCCCACGAAGAGCCAAATCCTGAAACGGCTGTGGGGCGTCCTTTCCACTCCCGCCTTTGACCGTATGTTCTCGCAACAGGAGAACAAGCTCGACCTCTTCGAAGCGATGAACGGCGGCAAGATCATCCTCGTGAACACGGCGAAGGATGTGCTCAAGGAGGAGGGGAGCAGGGTGTTCGGCCGCTTCTTCATCGCCATGTTGGCGCAGGCGGCCATGGAGCGCTCCACGATACGCGACAAAGACCGCACGCCCACCTTCGTGTATGCAGACGAGGCGCACGAATATTTCGACGACCGAATAGAGGCGATCTTGAACCAAGCGCGGAAGTTCAAGGTGGGGATCACGCTTGCGCACCAGACGTTGGATCAACTTTCGACACGGCTACGATCCGTGATACTCGCGGATACGAGCATCAAGTGCGCCGGGGGCGTGTCTGCGAAAGACGCACGCTCAATAGCGGACGAACTCCACACGACGCCGGAATTCATCGACGGGATGAGGCGGAAGGGTCCGAAGACCGAGTTCGCGGTTTGGGTCAAGAATGTGACGCCTCACGCCGTCCGCTTGTCCGTCCCGCTTGGCTTCCTTGAGCGGCAATACACGCTCGACGAGGAGGGGTACGATCTTCTCATTGGAAAAAACCGGGAACGGTATAGCGGGACGGTTGTGAGCGAACCAATTGCCGCAGAGCCGGTACCGGAAGAAACACCACCGCAACCAATGCCCGCTACCCGCGCCAAACCCGTATTGAAAGCAGACGGTGCGCCGCTCCCGCGTCCCCCGCGCGAAATCTCCGCGCCGCGCGATCCCGGCAAGGGAGGCCCGAAACACACCTATCTCCAATCGCTCGTGAAGGAATTGGCGGGGCAGCAGGGTTTGAAGGCGACTATCGAAGCGCCGGTTCCGGGAGGCGGACAGGTTGATGTGCTCATTGAGCGCGACGGTGTGTTGGCTGCAATCGAAATATCCGTCACGACGCCGGTCGAGTACGAACAGCAGAACCTCCACAAGTGTCTTCGCGCGGGAT
Source organism: Rhizomicrobium sp. (assembly GCA_031291635.1). Taxonomy (GTDB): domain Bacteria; phylum Pseudomonadota; class Alphaproteobacteria; order Micropepsales; family Micropepsaceae; genus Rhizomicrobium. The sequence continues at coordinate 13,669 of JARLIR010000037.1, forward strand.
ACCCGAAGGTCGCGGTCGTACTCGCCAAGTCGAAAACGCAACAGAGTGCGTATCGCGCCGCGCTCTTCGAATCGGTCCTGGAGACCGACCGCGAGCGCGTCTCGTATCTCACGCCCGAAGAGATACCCGACTATATAGTGGCGCTTGCACCGCCCCCACCGCGTTCAGAGCGTATCGTCCGGGGATACCGCGTGAAGGGCGCAGTCTCTCCCGCGTCGGCGGAAGATGGGAAGGTACGACGCGATGCGGTCGCACGGCTTATCGCTAGATCACTTGCGGACCGCGATGGGTGAATTCGGAATCTGACGTTATCAGAAGAACTCCTCTTCACGTGGGGTATTTCGAGTTCATGGTGCGTACACGGCGCACGTGATATTATTAAAACTCAAACATGAGGTCGTCGCACTCTTCGCCGGAGCCAGGGCGAGCATTCGAAGAACATTTTGAGATTGAACGCCTCAAGCTTGATTTAGAGTTAGGTAACCAGGTGTTGCGTGGCGAGCGAGTATTCGGCGACAGCATTCAGAAGAGCTTATCTCGCGATCTAGCTGACGCCGACGCAGCGGGCATTGCTTTGGGGGACTTGAGATTAATGGCTGAAAAACTGCTTCAGCAGTTACCACAAGCAGAAATCAATAACTGCAAAGCTCAGGCGAGGAAATTTGTTCGTGCGGGAGACACAGTCAACGAAGCACTCTGGAACGCCGAAGCGAGCAGAAGGGAGAGCGCTTTAGGAAATTAGCGGTGACGCTAGTTTCATACCCGCAGAGCCTGTTTCAATTACCTGTTTGCGTCAGACTTTTGATCCCATCTTGCGGCCAGAAGAGTGGGCGCTCAGCGTTCGAAACGCTGTTTGCGCGTTCTCGAATTCGATCTTCCAATTGACGCAATTCAAGCCTCCTCGCATTGGTGAGGGCGTCAAGTCTTAGTACATTTGCCAACGCTTTTTGAGTTCGCACATACGCTCGTATGCTGAGTGTTGCCATTACAATACCGACCGTAACGAAGGAGATACCCAAGAGAATCCCACCAACGCCTGAGATTAGAAAAGAAATCGCGCTTGCAAGTATGCAAAGTGCAGCAACGCCGATTAGGCCTTCCGCGGATGTTCTATCATTTTCCAGTTGTTCGACGGTGCTGTTGGCCAACTCACATGCCGACTGGGCTTCCTGCACCGCTTGGTTTGCAGATTCGAGACTTGGCTGGAAGTCTGCTCGGATCGCATCAGCAAAATTCTTCTTGTATGCATTAAAGAGCGAACCAAAGATCGGCTGTGTATTTTGAATTGATGAAATTGCAGCATCAATATCGAGAATTCCCCCAGACGCCACCTGCGCTGCCAACGTGCTCTTGATGTCGGCGAGACTTTGAAGCTCCGCGCGAAGTATGACTTCCGATGACTTCCCATCAAACGTGTATCGCATTGCATTCGCGAATGCGATTTGAAAGTCGTCCATCCGCTTCAAAAATATCGCCCTAAGCGCATCCGCCTTCCTCGTTAATGCGGTCTGGAGTGGCACACAATCAGATGGAAATTCGCCGATGCCTCCAGACTTGACTACTAAATCGAGATTCAAGTCGAACGCTTCCACGAGGTGTTCAAGTGCCTCAATTGAGTTTGGATCTTGTACGCACAGAAATCTCGCAATCTGATAATGGGCTTCGGCATTGTGCGGAGTTAACCCCAACGCCGTTCTCGCATACCAGAGGGCTCCATTCAGATTTTCTGCAACAAATGCGGCGCGCGCTGCCCACAGTAGAATTTCCGCGCCTTCTTCGGACGGGTTGTGTCCCCAGTAATATTTGTAGGCGTCATAGAATGCCTTTTCCGCAGCGGCCGGGTCCACAATGGCATCCGACGTGTTGGGCCGGTCGCCATGCCAACTTCCAAGACGAATTTTTCCAAGTAGCAAATGAAATCGGAACTCGGATTGATAACCTGTGTTGCCCCCAAATCCATTGATGGCTCTTTTGATAGATTCGAGTGCCACGGGATAGTAGCCACGTTTGAACTGTAATCTGGCGATCTCGAATTGCTCGTAAGCCCACGTTTGAGACGGCGTACTCGCCAAGCGAATCAGTTCCTTTAGGCTGTCGTCTAAACGGTTCAGGGAGCGCGACAGCTGGGAAAACCCCCAAACGAGAGTACCCGCAAGGCGAGCGGCGTCTTTTCTGGCTTCGCTGCGGGTTACGGCGATGTCTTCGGATAATACCGAGAATCCAGACTGCAAGTCTTCGTGGATAATATTAAAGCCACGCTTTGAGAGTTGTTCGTTTGACGAGATTATTTGTTTTGCTGAATCGACGAGACCAAACCGGATGGACTTCTCAATTTGCTTTGCTAGCAAGAACTGGTGATAGGTGACGCCTACGTGCGGCGACCAATCCGCAATGTATGATGCCTCGTTCGGGAATATCACGACAGCTCGTCCCCTTGTAGCGCACCCATCGTACCCCAAAAATGGCCTCAATTTCTATAGGCCGCCAATCTTGCCGCCGTTAGTGTGAGGGGCCGCGAAAAAATAAAATGCCCCGTTCTGATCGGTGATTTCGTTCCGACATCAAGGACAGATAGTGAGGCTTATCGCGAAATCACTTTCAGGTCTGGCGCAGTGGAGGGCGGCGTCCCTTTGATTGGCTTGCAGTACGCGCAGCGCGGCCAGCCTTCGCAGACGAACCAATACCGCCGCCGGAAGAGCGTACGCAGCGACCGACCGATCCGAACCGCGAGCGGCTTGCCGCACTCGGGGCATACCTTGTTCTTGTTCGCGACCTCACGCAGCATCGCGGCCCCCTTCCGACTCTCTTTCCATGGCAAGGAACCGGGATACCTTGTCTCCCGACAGGCGCGGTTTCCAGTCTCCCCGCTCCCAATGGGAGAGCGTCCCTTCGTCCACCTCGAGGAGCTTCGCCGATGCCTTTATGGAGAGGCCGAGGCGGAGCCGTTGACGCGTGATCCGCTCCGCCAAGGTGGCCGGGACCGGGAGGGGGTCATATCCCAAGAAGCGGAAGATGGCCGGGAAGTAGCGTGCCGTTGGGTACGCCCGCCCTTTTTCCCACAGCAGAAGCGTATCGGGCTTTATGAGTAATCCTATTGCCGCCTGGGGTTGGGTTAAGCCGAGTTGGAGGCGCCGCTTAAGTAGATGTTCCCCAAGGGTTTTCGGCTTCTCAGCATAGGGCTTGGGACGGGGGTATGTGAGGGTCAAAGGGGTATGCGGATGCAGAAAGGCAACGCGACGACAAGGATTCATCGCCGCCACCAATTGGAAGCGCGCCGGGTAGCGCACATGGGCATTGGCCCGCGCCACGATGGCTTCGCCGCTCTCAATCGGCTGGCGCAAGGAATCCAGCACCGCACGCTGGAACTCCGGCAACTCGTCGAGAAAGAGCACCCCCAAATGCGCTAGCGAAACCTCTCCGGGTTTCACCTTTAAGCCGCCCCCGACGAGAGCGGCCATAGAGGCCGAATGGTGCGGATTGCGGAACGGGCGCCGCCGCGAAATTGTGCCGCCCGGCAACTCGCCCGCCAGCGACTGCACCATGGAAATCTCTAACGCCTC
>JARLIR010000038.1 GCA_031291635.1 Rhizomicrobium sp.
CATGTTGGGTACACCAATTCCAAACTTGGATAAACCAAGTTGGTGAGCGAAGTGGTTCTGATGACGGCATGATGGATGGGCGTATCGCTAAGCCAATCGGAGGAATGTGATACCGTATTGAAACCCATACAGCATCGCTTATGGTATACTTCTCGCATGCGCCTCTCGCGATATTTCAAAGGATTGATGTCCTCAAAAACGGACAAACAGACCCGCCTTTCCCAGGCGGCGGATAGCGCATTGAAACAGTACGGAAAGACGTTCCGAGACCTTGCGCGTTATGACCGAGGCGAACTCGACCCACTATCTCGCTAGGGACGACTACGAGAACATCCACGCCGCGTTGTCGGCGTGGGCGAAGCGGGAGGATGAACCCATCCCGCCGTTTTCGCTGGTCAACGAAAATGACATTGATGCTCTGGTGCACATGCCGAAACATGCGTTCTTCGGTGTCCCCGCGTATCCGACGCTTGCCGAGAAAGCAGCGATTATTTTCTACACCATCAATAAGCGGCAGATATTCCTGAACGGCAACAAGCGGATGTCCACGCTCTCGCTTCTCGTTTTCTTGGGGATTAACGGGAAGAGGCTCACAGTTGCACCGGACGAACTGACGGAAAAGTCGCTGTGGCTGGCGAAGACCTCGTCGCTCGACTTCCCCTCCATCAAGAGCGAGCTGGTGGTATGGATTCAGCACCACCTTGAGAACCAGCCGAGAGAACAACACTCCTGAACTAAAGTAGCTCTCTACAGCGAGAATATTTTGAGCGCCGTGTGAAGAATGTTTTCCACGAGCTTGTCGGTGAGGTGCTCCGTGACCCACCAGAGCGCCGATCCGAAAGCGGCAAACGAAAGTTCACGGGCCCGCCTCATGCTACTTTCTTTTGCGCTACGGCGGCGTTTATTTCCTCCTTGGCAAGCCCTATGGCAATATTGAGTATCTGCGCAGCACGTTCTCGTGGTGTGTCTCGACGCGGTGCACCGAATTGAGATTTTCGCCAGTTTGCCCACTCTCGGAAGGGAGAATGTAGCGCAATCTCTGGGTATTTTCCGTGCAAGGTGAAGTTCGAGGTGATGCTTTCAATGATGGCTCGCTTTTCAACCGGAATTCCCAATTGATAGCCTGATAGAGCCACTTTCCCGAGTTCGAGGTTTTTGATCGCCTTGTGTACCGGAAGGTCGGCGTCCGACAGCCGCCCCAGTTCATCCCGGAGACCGGCGCGCTCGTTTAAGACAAGGCCCTTTCTGTGCTCAAAAACTTCCTTGTCGATATCGTGATCCAGATAGGCGTCCGTGAGCCGGGACAACCGGTCCTCGGTCTTGGCGAGGCGGAGTTGTAGTGAAACCTTGAGCCGCTCAAGATCATCCGCATCGTGTTTCCGAAGCGTGGCGGCGTGCTCGTCAATCCACTTTTGTTCGGACGGCTCAAGGCGCAATAGGACAAGCGCTGACTGCACCGCGTTATCGAGGTCCTTTTCCCGCGCGATGGTGCCACGGCAACCGGGGACTTGGCAACGGTAGTATATGTAACGGCCTTTCTGAAGTTCTCCCACAAGATGACGCCCGCATCGTCCGCAGCGGACGAGCCTGCGAAATATGAAGTCATGCTTCACCACTCGTCTGACCAACTTGCCATGCATGATTGCTTGCACGCGGTCGAATGTCGCCTTTGACACGAGTGGCTCGTGATTCCCTTCAAATACCTCTCCCGTTATCGCGATGTGGATCTGTCCGATATAAAAACTGGAGCGCAGCATTTGATGCAGGGAATTGAGGGGAAGCGGCTTGCCTGACTTCGTTAGCAGCCCGCGCCGTTTCATTTCGGCCTGAAGCGTCCGCAGGCACATCGTTCCTGATGCGTATAGCTCGAATGCCTCGCGCACCAAGGGACCGCGGACGGGGTCGATTTCCTTTACCTTTCCACCTCCCATATCGACGTACCCGATGGGCGCGGGAAGCGGATAGAAGCCCTGTTTGAGGCGTCCATAGAAACCCTTTCGCACTTCGTCGCGGAGATTGCGGATATAGTCGGCGGCGACGACAGCCTGTATATCGGCGGAGAGACGTCCGCCGCGCGAGCGCATGTCGAAGCTGTCGTGGACAAATTTTACATCAATACCACGATCTATGAGGTCGCCTAGGTTCGCCCAATCCTTGAGGTTGCGCGCGCTGCGGTCAATTTTGTGAATGACAACGCCTTGCGCCTCGCCCTTCTCCAGTTTGGCGAGCATCCGGGAAAAGATGGCGCGCCCCTGCTTTGCGGCAGTTTCACGTTCTTCGAACCACTCGCCGATCAATAGGCCATTATTGGCAGCATACGCTTCGATGGCACTTCGTTGTTCTTGCAATGACGATCCGTGGTCGCCTTGTTTCGCTGTTGAGACGCGGATGTATCCGAAGTATTGCTTCATACGTTTGGCGTGAGTGGAGAGTCCGAATCTACCGCGGAATCGGCAATCTGGCGAATCGCCTCCTGCTTTTCCCGCTCTATCCGGTCGTCGATGCGCACGAGAATGGCGACGAAGCGCTCTAAGTTCGCGCGGCCCTTTTCCCGTTCGTCGGCGCTTGCGTCCGGCAGATAGCGGTCTATGAATGGATCGAGCGGGGATGGGCCAAGCATACGCCAATAGTTGCCGGATGCGCGCAGCAGCAAAAGGCGGATTTTCTTGCCCGAGTGGTACGTCTTTGAGCGTTATCCCCGGTACGCCCTCGCACGGCGGATAACGGCCGGTACCATGTCTAAAGGACTTGCCTAGACGGCAAGGTCACCCGTCTTTTCCGGCTGCGGTCATCCAGAGAGAATGACCCACGCGACCGCTGCGCCTCAGACGAACATCGTCTATGGGGCACAGCGCTTGCGCGCCGATGCACGATTTTGCCTATCCCAGTTATCTACGCACGTACCGGAAGCGGTGGGCGCTCACCCAGCGTGAGCTGGGCGCGCTTCTCGGTATTTCCGCAAGCCACATTTCAAAACTCGAAAAACTTGCCGAGCGTCCCTCCGTCGTGACGCTCATCGGCGCGGAGTTCGTGTTCGGCGTGCATTCGAGACGGCTGTTTCCTGCCCTCTATGCTTCCGTCGAAACGATGATCGCGAGACGCGCTGCGTTGCTCGCCGAAACCATGCGCGGCCTGGGCGGCGAGACGCTTGCGATCAAGCGCCAGCTGCTCGACGAGATAGCGTCACGGATTGCCGGAGAAAAACCACACGTATGAGAATTCCGGCGTATCCCATCCCAAATACGGCTCTTGCGATCTTTCCCTCGCGCGAAGGTTTTGGTTGGATGATATTTGAGGGTCCGCTCTCACCGGTATCGTGGGACGTGTGCACACTGGCGAAAGAGACACGAACGGCGGAACGAAAGAACGCGCGATGCACGCAGCGCGTCGCCGCGCTTCTTGCTGAGTACCGCCCGGCTGCACTTGTCCTCGAAGCGTTCGAGGGCTCAGGTGTACGAAGGCATAAACGGATACGGCAGTTATGCCGCTCGATAGCGTCTCTTGCGGCAATGAGCGGCACGCCGCTCCGCGTCGTTACCCGGCAAGAAATCACTGCGTGTTTCGGCACCACCCGCCCAAAAACGCGATACGCCGTCGCAGCGCTCATTGCCCGGTATGTGAAAGAGATACGGCACCGACTGCCACCTAAGCGTCGCGCGTGGGATACTGAATTCCCCGAGATGGCGCTCTTCAACGCGACAGCGCTTCTCTTCGTCCATTACGGGAACCCGGAGGAACCACTCTGACTGGGCGTTAGTGCGGAGACTCAGCCTCGCCCATTAAAGCGCCACCCAGTCGCGTCCAGCCGCCGTAAGTTGGCGCTGAATTCTGTGACCGATGGCGGCTGAAACGTTGTTAGTCCTGCGGCAGTCATTTGCCGTGCGACCGCCGAGAGCTGCCACTCCACGCGATAGGTGACACGCGCCGTCTTCTCTTTTTCATCTGCCGTTATATCAATAATATCAATAGTTGTTGGTACGAACACACACGTCGTAATAACGGCTTGGGTCCGTGCCTCATCATCGAGGCCCAAAGTAAATGCGTCGATCAGAAATTGATGCCCGCCGTTCGCGTAGGTAAAATATTCCTGTATGCCGTACAGAAACCTACCCTTGCCCCTGGAAATCAATTTCGCGTTTGGGTCGCTTCTCAGTTTCCCGAGCCACCCCAACGCCTTTGCTGAAAGGGTGCTCGTATCATGCGCCGGTCCTCTCAGACTCACCGTTTGCGTGCCCTGGCTTTGGCTGTTCTGGCACTCGCTGATTTCTTCGGCCAATATCAGTGAGGCTGCGGTATTCTTATCTAGCTTGGTTTCATCACTGCAACCTCCGACGCCTACCAGGAGTGTGAGAAGCGCTCCAATTGTGATCGCCCGTGTCAGCACGATAGCCCCCCGTTTCATGGTGTCACCAATCTTATAAAAGCGTTCGATTTGCCCTCATGCGGTCGGCGCCGAAGGTGCTCATGTTTTCAAAGGCAGGAGAATCACAGCAGACGCCGCCGCCTACCATTCAATTTTTATGCGCCTCCCAGCCACGATCATACGCGTCTTTGTAGTTTCGAGGTGGGTTGTACAAACTTGAGAAGGCGCTTCCGCCGCCCTCGTTCGCCTTGATGGCGTCAGCCATACCTTGCGAATAAGCTTGCTCTGGGGAGTCCGCAGTCCAGGACATCGCACACCTCTGCTTTGGCCCGATCCCGAGAGACCGGGCACGTTTCTGAACAGAATGGGCGATACTGTTAAGGGCGCTCGGGGTTCGTTTCCCCCAACGGAGGGCTAAAACTCTCACGAATTCCGCGCCACATATGAGCGGCAAGTCTGCGCTCCTCTCTCCCGAGTGGCGTCGCATAAATCTCAGTCGATTGGAGTTTTGCGTGCCCGAGCCACTTCTTCACCAGAGTGATGGCGATACGGTCCTGCACCGCTTCGACGCCGAAAGCATGTCGGAGCGCTTTGGGCATAGCCTGCGCGTCTGGAATGTTCGCTAACCGCATGACAGACTTTACGTGCTTCCACGCGGTTGGACGGCTCCACCTCCAGAGGCGCGCTCCGCGTCGCTCGGGGTCATCCGCAGCGGTTTTCAAATTGTGAACGGCGTAGAGTAGTTCAACGAGTTCGTAAGGGATCGGTACCGCGCGGAATATCCCGCGTTCCCGCCGTTTCAGCGTCTCAAAGACAATCGCGCCATTCGCACGATCAATACGCTCCGGCGTAAGTGCCAGCACTTCGGATATGCGCGCTCCCGTAAGTGCCATGACTGAACAGAACGTCCCGACCGGACCACCGGTTCGCACCGCCATGCGGATGAATGCCGCACGCTCTTTCGAAGTCAGGTATTTTCGTTGTCCGTGAGCATCATAGAGCGACCAAGTCATACCAGAGCGTGGCGAAGGCCTGCCCGTATCGCGAGAGAATTCCATTGACTTCGCGAACAGAACGTTATCAGAATCGCCCATAGTGTTTAGTCAGTATACGTACTACTTTGCACTAGGTCTATAGACGCGCACAACACAAGCTGTACAATGCAAGCATTATTATCTTAGGTCATCAATTTTATGCAGAAATTTGAGCCGCAGCTCGGGCAAGAAAAATCACGAAGCCTTAGTGGTGGAAGCCGGGAATATCCACAAAAGACCCCTGCCGACTGTCGAAGCACG
>JARLIR010000039.1 GCA_031291635.1 Rhizomicrobium sp.
GCCCAGGCCAATAATACCAGGCACGTTTTCGGTGCCCGCACGCCGCGAGCGCTCCTGCCGCCCGCCCCTCAGCAAGGCGCGGAACTTGGTGCTCTTGCGCACATAAAGCGCGCCGATGCCCTTGGGACCGTGAAATTTGTGGGCCGAGAGCGACAGCATATCGATCTTGGTGTTTTTCAGATCGAGGACGATCTTGCCTGCAGCCTGCACTGCATCGCTGTGAAACAGCGCGCCTACCGCGTGCGCCATCTCAGCCAGCTCCGCCACGGGGAAAATCGTCCCCGTCTCGTTGTTCGCCGCCATGATCGAGACCAGCGCCGTCTTGCGGCTGAGGGCCCGGCGATAGGCCGCCATATCGAGGCGGCCGCAGCCATCCACGCCGATGCGATGCGCCACCATGCCGTGATGCTTTTCCTGATCCGCCACCACGGCCAAAATCGCCGGATGCTCGACCGCCGAGATGATCAGCTCATTGCGCTCCTCGCGCCGCAAGGCTTGCAGCAGTGCCGCGTTGTTGGCTTCGGTCGCACCCGCCGTGAAGACGATTTCGGTCTCATGCTCGGCGCCAAGCAAAGCCTGCACCTGCCGCCTGGCATAGGCGACCGCAGCGCCCGCGGCATCACCGAAATTATGCGCCGAGGAAGGATTGCCGAAGCTCTGGCTGAAGAACGGCAGCATCGCGGCGGCGACCTCCGGGTCGGTCCGCGTGGTGGCATTGTTATCGAGATAGGCCCAGTGCATGGCAGCCTCCGGCAAAAACCGTCTGCTGAAGCAGAGCAACATTGGTGCCAGGGCGATTTGGCAGAAAACGGGGCTTCTCTGTGTCGCAAAGCCGACAAAAGCCCGACAAATGCTCACACAGCCTGTTCGTTGGAGCGCCGCAGATGCGCCAGCAGGGATTCACCGGTCTCTTCGCTGAAACAATGATCGAAATCGCAGCATTCGCCGCAGCTCGGTGCCGTGCAGAGCGCGTATTCGCCATCGCGGCAGATAGTGCGGAAGAAGAACTTCTTCCATTTCATGTCGCTGCGATTGCGTCGCGCCAGAGGGGCGAAGTGCGCCGTCATCAGCGCGCTCAGTTCGCCGCGATGGCGAAGACCCAGATCCTGCCACAAATGGTTGGGCCACTGTGCCCGCCGCGCCAGCATTCCGGCGAGGAGCATTTCATAGGCCGAGCCGGACGAAACATTGGCGATCAGAAGATCAAGAAGACAGCCTTCGTCATCACCTCTCGCCAATGTCTCCGCCCCGGCCAACTGTGCCGCCGCTTGGGGAAAAAACGCCTCCAGAACGGCGGGTATCCCCGCATAGCCAGCATTTTCCGCAACCGCCCCGCCTTCGCTCAGCGACAGCGCCAGAATCGAAGCCAGCACATGCTTGTCGAAAGAGGTCTCCTCCCCCATCAGCCAGGCATAGGCCTCGTCAGCGGTCATGGCTCAAAACTTTTTCAGCGCGATGCCTTGCTTGCGCAGGGCATAACCGATCTGACGCGGTGTCACGCCCAGAATGCGCGCGGCTTTGGCCTGCACCCAGCCGGCGCGCTCCATGGCATCGACGAGCTTGCCTTTGTCGAGATCGATTTCAAGCTTGTCGACGTCTGGAGCCGGCGTCGGTGCAAGTGCTGGCTTGGGAAGCGGGTTGACGCCGTGCAACGTAACCTCAGGCGTTCCAAGCCCGCCCGGGGCTCGCGGTTGTTCGGGCCGCGCCCCTTTCCATAGCATCGCGGAGAGGCAGCCATCATTCTGACAAGGAAAATCCGCATCGGCGAGATTCTTGGATCGCGCCAAGGTCGCGGTATGGCGAATGCAATTCTCCAACTCGCGCACGTTGCCAGGAAAATAACAGGATTGCAGCATGGCGACAGCAGCGCCATTGAGCGCCAACTGCGTACTGTGCTCCTGATTAAAGCGATTGAGGAATTCCTGTGCCAAAGGTGCGATGTCTTCGCGGCGGTCGCGCAAGGCGGGCAAGAAAATCGGTACCACAGCAAGGCGGAAATAAAGATCGGCACGGAAGGCGCCTTTGGCGACTTCGGCTTCCAGATCGCGATTGGTGGCACAGACCAGCCGCACGTCGACCTTGATGGTGCGGCTGCCTCCGACCCGTTCAAATTCGCCCTCCTGCAAGACGCGCAACAGCTTGGCTTGGAAGGAAGCGGAAATTTCGCCGATCTCATCGAGGAACAAGGTGCCGCCGTGAGCCAGCTCAAAGCGACCTTTGCGAAGATTGATGGCGCCGGTGAAGGCACCTTTCTCATGCCCAAAAAGTTCGGATTCCAAAACACTTTCCGGCAGGGCGGCGCAGTTCAACTTGATGAAAGGCCCGTTTTTGCGCGGCGACAGTTTGTGCACCGCATTGGCAATCATCTCTTTGCCGGTGCCGGTCTCGCCCCGCAGCATGATCGCCGAATTGCTTTTGGCGACGCGCTTGACCTTTTCCAGCACGGTTTGCAGGGCTTGGCTTTGACCGATAATACCTTTGACATTGACCGCGCCGTGAACCCCGAGCGCATCTTCGCGTTCCTTGGCCAGACGCGATTGATCGGCGAGCAAACGCTCGCGATCCTGCGCCACCACCTTGTGCAGCCGCAACGCTTGCCCGAGTAAATTGGCCACCATGGTGAGAAAGCGCACATCGCTGTCGAAGGGCACGGGCCGTTCGGTCGAACGCACCCGGTCGATGGTCAAGGTGCCGAGCACCGTGTCGCCTTGTTTGATGGGCACGCCGATGAAGGTCACACCCTCACCTGCGGCCTCGCCAAAGGTCTCGCGGGCGATATTGGAGAACAAGGCATCGCGAGCCACATCGGGCACCACCAGCGGCATGCGCGTGACAACGATCTGGCCGATGGCGCGTTCCGGCAGGCGGTCGAAGAAGAGCCGCGCATTGGCTTCTGACCAGCCTGACCCCACCACCAGTTCCGGTTGCCCCTCGGCGGTCAACAGCGCTATGAGGCCGTGGCGCATATCGAGAAAGCTGGACAGCAGCGCCAGCACGCCGGACAGCGTCGGCTCCAGCCGGTTAGGCGATGCCAACAATTTCGAAATTTCGTAAATGCCGCCAAGCGCCATTTCAGCCCGGTTGCGGGCTGTCATCAGCTCCTGCTGGCCTCGATCTATGCCAACCGCACTCATGACCGCTCCTATGCCGATCCCGCGGTCTCCCCTGACCCTTTTTCGTTGAAGCGATTTTGCCTGAGACAAGCCGCGCTTTCCTAGAGCTTGGCGGTGCGGCACGGACCGCAAATCACATACAGAAAACGGATTTATTGCCGCGGTGGCGGCTGAGGCGCAGCGGTTGCACAGACATTAAGCGATCTGCCGCCTAATTCCCCAGCGTCAGTATTATTGCTGCCGCCTCTCAACTTCTGGCATTGTCGCCGTCCCCCACAGAGGTTTACTCCCATGAAGATCAGCGCCCGTAACCAATTCAAAGGCAAAATCCTGGAAGTCGTGAAGGGCCAGACGACAGCCCATGTCCGCCTTGATCTGGGCGACGGCAAAATCATCACCGCTGCCATCACCAACGAAGCCGTCGACGAACTCGGCCTCACGGTCGGTGAAGAGGCCATCGCGGTGGTCAAAGCCTCGGATGTGATGATCGCGAAATAAGATTCGAGGAGGCCTTACGCTTTGGCAAACCAGCGTGTCAGCCGCGCGATGGCCTCCTCCACTTCCGCCGTCGAGACGGCGAAACTGAAACGGACAAAGTGACGGCCATCGACGGGATCGAAATCGATGCCCGGCGCAGCGGCAATGCCGGTGTCGAGCAACAGCTTCTTGCAGAATTCCATGCTGTCATCGGTGAGATGGCGAACATCGGCGTAGATGTAAAAAGCACCGTCGGGTGGCGCGATTTTCGTCAGGCCCAATTTCGGCAGCGCTTCCAGAAGCAGATCGCGATTGCACCGGTAGACGCGCAGATGGTCTTCCATCTCGTCTTCCGCCTCTAACGCAGCCACGCCCATATGCTGGCTGAGCGAAGGCGCCGTCAAAAACATATTGGCGGAGAAGGCTCGCACGCGATCCTCCTCGCCGTCTGGCACCAACAGCCAGCCGAGGCGCCACGCCACCATGGAATAATATTTTGAGAAGCTTCCGACCACGTAACTGCGGGGCTCGAATTCCAGCATGCTCGCAGCGGGTTCGACATAAGACAGGCCGTGATAAATCTCATCCGATATCACGGTGATATTGCGCTCGCGGCAAACCGCAGCAATCCGCGCCAACTCAGCGCGCGCGATAATAGTGCCGGTCGGGTTGGCCGGGCTGGCCACGATCACGCCCGCCGGTGCGTCCACGGTTTCCAAATGCTGCGCCGAAAGCTGATAGCGCGTCTCGGGCCCGCAAGCGATTTCCACCGGCTCCAGATGCAGCGCCTTCAGCGTATTGCGATAAGCGACGTAGCCGGGCCGTGCCGTCACCACACGCTCACCCGGAGCGAAATTGGCTGCCAACGCTGCCACCAACGCCGGGCTGGCGCCACAGGTCAGAATAAAGCGCGCAGGATTGACGCTGACGCCATAGCGGCGCTGGTAAAGCTTGGCCAAAGCTTCGGCAAGATAAGGGCTGTCCCAATAGCCCATCGGATCGCTGTCGAGCACCTTGTGGGCGAGCGCGATGGCTTTGGCGGGCGCCCCCGTCGAGGGCTGGCCGAATTCCATATGCAGAATTGAGCGCCCCTCCGCCTTCAGTCGATGGGCCAGACGGCTGATTTGCATAGCGTGAAAAGGTTCAACGGATGAACGCATGACGGCTCCGGCAGCGCAGTGAAGGCCATTCCTAACACTGGCGCTGCTCGTCGAATAGGCCGAAAAGAATATCTATCCGTTCGCCCATCAGAGACAGCCCACTGAGGAAAAGCGGAAATCGTTCGCAGGCCCGGCCACGCAGCGTCACCTTACTTTCTTCGCTGAACGCCGCCAAAGAAGAAATATTTTAACAATGCGAAAATACCGAGCGTGGTGCTGAGAAGGATCGGCACGACAATTGCGCGGTATGACACCAGCGATACGAACAACAAGCTCATTAGGACCAAGAGCTGGTTCGATTTGATCCAGCCCACGGGCCAGAATTCCATTTCATTATCGAGGCGCTCGCTCAGAACGTCCGGCAACAAACCATATTCCTTGGCGAGCGCAGCCACATGGTCACGGGAAAACGCCTGCGCCTGACGCGCCTTTATGCCGAGAATAAACCAACACCCCAGGACAGAAATAATGCTGACGATGGGAAAAAGCAGCGCGGCCCACGCAACCTGCGGATTATAGACGAGCTGCTTGGCGGGCTGCATCAGCCAAACGACGAACGAGTAGACATTTCCGTGCGAGACCGAGAGGCTCACCGCTTCCGACATCTCACCCGTCAACATGCTGTAAATGTCGCCGTGCGTCATGTCGCGGAGATAGACGTTCTGCACAGCCATCAGCCACAAGCCGATCAGGATCAGCAAGGACATCATCAAGAAATTGTGGAACAGGTCCGAGAAGACTTTGAAGCCGAAATGGCGGTCCTTACCCGAGGCAATTGGAATGGCCGCGAAGTGTAGCTGCGTGCCGTCTTCGGTACGGGTTGTTGTCAGGAACAGCATGTAGAAAAGCGTGCAAAGCGTTACCGATATGGCCAGCGCCGGCACGCAGGCCGCAAAAACCACATAAGCCACGAAGCCGAAGATGAATAGCAACACCGAATTGACGTGGCCATCCAGAAAGAGTGAGGCTACGGACCAGTCGAATTCCATGACCGGATCGCTCGCCGTCTGCGTCACGCTCGCCGGATAGAGAAGTGGGTGGGAGACAACTGACCACCAATCGGACATGACAACGTAAAACACCATGAAAAAAATGAACAGGAACATCGCCCGGTTTTGTTCCATATGGCGCTGCCACTTGCCCTGCAGAGTGCCGTATTCGATCTTATTGAACGTCTTGGTTCGCAGCATGCCGCGTTCGCAGAGATTGGCGAGGGTCGAGTTCAAAGCCTGAAGCGCGCCGATCCCGAACCAAACGATGGCGGGGGCAATGCAGGTTGAGAACAGCGACCAGTTGAGCGCCCAGAAATAACCCACCTGCTTGGCCGTGACAGAATTCGGCGGTGCGCCCCGGAAAGCGTTCAAGTGATTGATGAGGTCGCCGTGAAAGGAAATCGTGTCGATGTGCAAAGTCGTCGCGAACGCGCACATGGCGAAACCGATAATCAGCAGCCAAAGTGTCAGCTTGTTACGCGCCGCAACGAGCCCGAGCACCACCTTCTCAATATAACCATGAACGGCCACAACTTTGTCGCGCGCATTGCGCTTCAACGTGACACTTTTCCTTTTTGCCATTGCACCCGCCCTCCGCCAACACTCAATATACACGCAAGAGTTGCCGAACCAAAGCAGCATATTGGTCGCGTTGACTTGGGTGCTATGCGTGGCGATGGCCGTTTCTGGCGTGGTTGGGCACGGAGCCGGCCCGGCGACCACAACACGCCAAAACGAGCCTGGAGGCCTATCCTGTGGAGCGCCTGCCCGTAATCTCCACGATTTTTCGCGCAATATCCTCGGGCGAAAGCACGAAATCGACGCAGCCGCTTTCGATTGCGCTTTCGGGCATCTCGGGAATGGCTGCGGTATCCAATTCCTGTGCGATGACGATGCCGCCGACGTCACGAATGCCGCGCAGTGCCGCGGCGCCGTCCCCATCATAGCCGGAGACAATGACGGCGATGACTTGGCCGTCCCAGTTCTGTGCCAGCGAGCGCAGAAACACCGTGATCACATCGGGCCACCCCCTGGGTTTAGAGATCGGTGCCAAATGGAACGCGCCGTCTGCAACATGCAGGTCATGCTGGGAAGGTATTATGTAGACGTGGTTGGGCGCGATCAGCAATTTTTCGGTGATGAGCTCAACCGGCATGGTCGTGCACAGCGGCAGAATGTCGGCCAAGTGAGTGGCGACCCGGCGCAAATGATTGACGATGACAATGGCGACGCCCATATCGGGCGGCAAATGCCGCAACAGCCTTTGATAGGCGTTCAGGCCACCCGCCGAACCACCCACACAGACCACCGGGAAACTCCGCGCGGCATGTCGCATATCATCTGACAAAGCGTTGCCTGTGTTTTATCGCGCCCGTAGCGGAGACCATGCGGCGCGCCGGTGGAACTCCAGGTTCCACCCTAATGCAGGCCAGGTCGTCACGGCAGCATCGGAAACTACCCAAGCCAGGGTATCACGTCCCGCAAAAAGTCTGTTCGACGATTTCCCCCGGCTGCGGCGCATCAGCGTAACGTGCAAAGTCAGGTTGCGCTTCAAAGGGACGCGACAGCACGGTGTTGAGAACCTCGAATGGGCGGAAATCATCGCGCTCTGCAGCGGCAATCACCTCGGCGATGCGGTGATTGCGTGGGATATAGACGGGATTGACTGCGCGCATCGCGCCCGCCGTGCTCGCGGCCTCACCGCCGTCCTCGGCAAGGCGCTGGCGCCAGCGTGTCGCCCATTCGTCGAATACCGGCGGATCGGCAAACAAATCCCGCACCGTGCCGGAATCCGTAACCTCGTCAGCCAAACCGCGAAAGGTCAGCGTGAAATCAGCGCCATTCGCCGCCATGCGCGCCAGCAGATCCTGCGCCAAAGCACTGTCGCCGTCCTGCGTCTGGCTGAGACCTAGCTTGGCGTTCAGGCCCGCCGCATAGGCCGCCTCGAAAGCTTCAGAAAAACCGCCAAGCGCGGCTTGCGCAATGGCGACGGCTTCCGCCTCTCGCACCGCCAAGAGCGGCAGCAAGGTCTCCGCGAAACGCGCTAGATTCCACTGCGCCATGCGTGGCTGCATGCCGTAGGCGTAACGGCCTTGCCGGTCGATGGCGCTGAACGACTTGCCCGGGTCATAGGCATCCAAGAAGGCGCATGGGCCGTAATCGATGGTTTCGCCGGAGACCGCCATGTTGTCCGTGTTCATCACGCCGTGGATGAAACCCGCCAGCAGCCAGCGGGCGATCAGCGCCGCTTGGCGACCGATGACGCCCTGCAGTAAAGCCTGATAGGGATTGGCGGCCCCAGCCGCAGCCGGATAATGCCGCGCGATGACATAATCGGCGAGGAGCCGCACCCCCTCCTGATCGCCCCGCGCCGCAAAATATTGGAAGGTGCCAATGCGGATATGGCTGGCGGCCACCCGGGTCAGAATGGCGCCCGGCAAAGCCATCTCGCGCTGCACCGCTTCGCCGGTTGTCACCACCGCAAGCGCCCGCGTGGTGGGAATACCGAGCGCCGCCATGGCCTCGCTGACGATATATTCGCGCAAAACCGGCCCTAACGCTGCGCGCCCGTCGCCGTTGCGGGAAAAAGGCGTGCGCCCCGCCCCTTTCAACTGGATGTCACGGCGAACGCCAAAGCGGTCGATGACTTCGCCGAGCAAAACCGCCCGACCGTCGCCCAATTGCGGCACGAATTGTCCGAACTGGTGACCCGCATAAGCCATCGCCAGCGGTTCACTGCCGCTTAGCAGGTCATTTCCGGAGAGATAATCCACGCCGCTCGGGCTCAGCAGCTGCGCCTCCAGCCCCAAATCAGAGGCGAGCGCTTGGTTCAGTTTTATCAGTTTGGGGGCCGCAACCGGCGTTGGTGCCTGGCGCGCATAGAAGCGCGGCGGTAGCTGCGCATAGCTGTTGTCAAAGTGCATAGCGCGGATGCTAAAGGCTGATGGCGCGCGCGGCTAGAGCCGAAATGCAGGCTTCACAATAGCCCTAAGGTCTGTGCGGTATCGTTACGAGAGGCCGCGGCGTGGATCTTGTCCTAAGACCCACGCGATGGCGCCCGGTCTATTTCAGCTTGGCTGCCCACAGATCGATTTCCTGCTCGGCCTCTTGCTTGGCCCGGCCATAGCGCGACTGCAGCAGGCCCAACAGGGTCGTGCGTTTGCCCGCAACGGATTCGACATCGTCGTTCGTCAGCTTACCCCAAGTGGACATGAGCTTGCCTTTTTGCTCGTTCCAGCTGCCTTCGATTTGATCCCAGTTCATGCCAATCTCCTTGCTGAATAGTACTGCGTGTGAGAGGCCATCTTCGCGGCTCGGCGCCACGTACCACCCTAATTGTGGCGGACGCGCGCAAACGACAGCACGTGATAGCGGGTTTTGCTGTAAAGCGCTGCAGCGACGGCAGCGAAGGCACCTGCCATGAGCGCGCAGGCAACAGCGCCGACCACCAAGGTGCCAGCGAGCCCCAAATTGGGGATTTGAGCGGAAAATGGTATCGCGACGAAAATAGCGCCGAGAATGATGCCGAAATTGGCCCCAAGAACGATGCCGTAACGGCCCCAATCCTTGACGGACGCAATGGCGTCATAGATCGGCGCAATAACGATGTCGGGCTCGTCGAGATACATAGGGACCATACTCACGGTGCAAATCCTGAACAATCTTCAGTCAGGCGGGAAACCAGCGCCGCCGCGCAGTGGTGAAGCTCTTGATGCTGTTGATAGCCCCGCACTCCCCGGCAAAGCAGCGTCGGATTATACTCAAAGGTCACGTCTTTTTCGGCGCCCGCAGCACCACCGCCACATCGCCGGGCGTCAGCGCTTTGCCATCAATTGAGTAGATTCCGAAACTGTTCCGC
>JARLIR010000232.1 GCA_031291635.1 Rhizomicrobium sp.
CAAGATCAAAGCCGAAAGCCGCTTCCTCTATGGCGCCCCCGCCAGCGGCCTGACGGGTGAAGGCGAAGCGCGCATCACCGCCGACCCCAATCCCTTCCCAGCTTATAAGGGCTGGCAGTTCGGACGGATGGACGACAAATTCTCCGATACTGATGTGGCGCTTACCGTGCCTGCGACAGACGCCATGGGCGTCACTAACGCTACGGCCAATCTTGGCGAAGTCGCTGAGACCACCTTGCCGCTGCGGGCGCGCATTCGCGTCGCCATCCATGAGCCGGGCGGGCGCACCACCGCCAAGACCACTGAAATCCCTGTCCTCAATCACGAAGCGCTGATCGGCATCCGTCCCGATTTCGAAGGCAACAGCATCGGTGAAGGCCAGCGCGCCAATTTTCAGGTGATCGCGGTCGATGCGTTCGGCAAACGCATCGAGCTTTCCGGCGTGACCTATTCCTGGGTGCGCGAGGACACGACCTATCAATGGTATCAGGACGAAGGCAATTGGAAGTACAAATCCGTCACCCGTGATCGCCTGATTACGTCGGGCACGATCAAGATTGGCGCCAGTGCGCCATTGCGCCTTGGCCAAGCTATGGCCTGGGGCACTTATCGGTTGACGCTGACCGAAGCCAAGTCGGGCGCCTCATCGTCTTTCCGCTATTATTCCGGCTGGGCCGCTTCGAGCGCCGGGGATCGCCCCGACCGCATTCCGGTGGCCGCCGACAAACCCTCCTATCGCATCGGTGAGACCGCGCATGTACGACTAAAGCCCACCGCCAGCGGCAAAGCGCTCGTGGTGGTGGCGAGCGACAAGATTTTCCTTTCCAAGACTGTTGATGCACCGGCTGGCGGCGCAACGGTCGATATCGCGATCTCGCCCGAATGGGGCGCGGGCGCTTATGTCCTCGTCACCGATTACCGCCCGTTGGATGAAGCCAGCGGCCACGAGCCTGTGCGTTCGGTGGGCCTAGTCTGGCTCGCTGTCGATAATGCTCCGCGCACCCTGACGGCTTTGATCGGTGGTCCGCAGAAAATTCTGCCGCGCCAGAAGCTCACCATACCGGTCACCATCAAAGGTCTGGCCAGTGGCGAAGAAGCGTATCTGACGCTAGCCGCAGTGGATGAAGGCATTCTGCAACTCACCGACTACAAATCACCTGATCCCAATGGTTATTACTTCGGCAAACGCCGCCTCGGTGTCGAAATGCGCGACGATTACGGTCGTCTGATCAAGTCCGAAAAAGGCGCCGTAGGGCCGATGCGTGAAGGCGGAGATATGTTTGGCGGCCGCGCGCTCGCGGTGGTGCCGACCAAAACGGTTTCGCTCTATTCCGGCTTGGTCAAGGTTGGCGCCAGCGGCATGGTCAATGTGCCGATCGATGTGCCGGACTTTAATGGCGAGTTGCGCCTGATGGCGGTGGCCGTCAGTGCCACCAAGCTCGGCCATAGCGACCGGGCGCTGACGGTGCGCGATGCCGTGGTGGCCGATGTCGTGCTGCCGCGCTTCTTGGCGCCAGGAGACAAGGCGCAAGCAGCCCTCAATCTCAACAATGTCGAAGGCAAGTCCGGCGACTACACCGCCACGATCTTTGTGAGTGGCCCGCTGGGTTTGGCCGGTGGCGCGCAAACCATCGTCAAGCAGACGCTGGCGCATGGCCAGCGTGTGCTGGTGCCGGTGGAAGTGCAAGGCCGGGGTATCGGCGTTGCCAATGTCACCTTGAAACTGACTGGACCAGGCGGCTTTACCGTCACCCATTCTTGGGGCATCGAAGTGCGGGCGCCGCAACTCGATATCGCACGGGATGAGACGGTGGCTTTCCCCGTAGGCGCCAATTTCATCGCCAACAAAGCCCTCATCGCCGACATCGTGCCGGGCACCCAGAATGTGGCGTTGACCATTTCGGCGGCGCATGGTTTTGCCAATGTGCCGGGGCTGCTCAAATGGCTCGACAAATATCCCTATGGCTGTATCGAACAGCAGACCAGCCGCGCCGCGCCGCTTCTGGTCTTCAACGATCTGGCGGATCTGGCCGGGCTGCCGCGCGATGCGGGCCTTCGCGACCGCGAACAAAAAGCTGTCGATGCCGTG
>JARLIR010000233.1 GCA_031291635.1 Rhizomicrobium sp.
GGCGGCGGCACTTGGAAAGTGGTGATGCGGAAATCGGTATTCGGCCCCATGCCGCCCTTGGTCCACACCGCGCCGATCAGCTTGTAGTTTTTCCACACCCCGGTCAGTTGCGGCATGATGGTGGCGTTGAGGCATGCGACATTGCCCGGCCCATTGTCAGAGCCCGGCACGCTGCCCGGCGGCATCACTTTGCAATTGGCGGCGCTGGCGCCACCCGGAGCGATCACCAGCGTGCGGCAGACATTGATCGCCTTATAGGTTTTGTTGGGCCCGACCTTACCGCTCACCGGATTGGTGTTGCATTGCGGCGATGGCGCCGTCACCGAGCAAATCTTTGAGGCCATCACGGCTGGCGGCACGCTTGCCGGATTGAAGAACGACCACGCTGTTCCCAAAGGCGATTTCGGCGCAATCGGCGTGTCGCCTGTTGGCGCGCAATCGGGATCATTGCTGACATGTTCGAACGAGGCCCAAATCCATTCGCCATGGCTGAAGGTCTTATTCACATAGTGAAAGCCGACCAGCCCGAAGCGGCCGTTGCAATAGAATTGCGTTGCCGGACAGGCCGCGGGCGAGCCGAAATCGCGCCACGCGGTTTTGACCTCCAGCGCGCCCGGTTCGGGATGTTCATTGGCGCCGGAGGGCGTCATCCAGATCTTGGCGTTGTTCTTACAAGTGCCGTTGTTGCTGGGATCGGGCACGCAAGCTTTGGTGAACAGCGCCTCTGTGTACAGGTTCTGCAGCACGATCGACTGATACATGTTGCTGTCGAAGCGGATATCGTAGCGCACCGTATTGCCTGCGACATCGAGCAGATGATCGTCATCGCCTGCTTGGCCTTGATCGAGTTTGGCAGTGCGCAAATCGGTAGGCCCGCCCGGATAAGCGCCCGGCTGCGGCGAGCCATCCGTCTTCAGCACATTGTACCACGGCGCCAAGGTCAAGAAGCGGGGCGCGAAAGCCCCCGAATGCGGCGCCGCGATCTTCACAGCTTGCGTGTAATAGAGAAACTGGTTCCAAGCGAAGGTGAAGACATCGCATGAGGTTTGCGCCGTGGCGCCCAGCGCCTTGCCCTTCGCCACATACCCGACATCCGGCATGTAGACCGGCGCCTTCACAGCGATCGCAACGCCATTGCTATACGTGCCCGTGCAAGGCGGAGCGCCCAGCGCCGCTCCTGTCAGGCAAGCAAACGCCAATGCCATGGCAGCGCCTGCGCGCCGCAAAACCGTGTGTCGCATGATCCAGCTCCCCAGCTACCACCGCTAAGCGGTGGCCAATGTGAAACCAAATCTAGGCGTTTTTGCTCTTCGCGGTAAGGTTTATTTGTATGACACCACTACAATAAAGCGACTATCTTGCCCTAGCGGATTGCAGCAAAAATACATTCCGCTTGGTCATGATGCCGCCCACCACTACGACGAAAGGCGCTGCGCAGCCGGGAACAGGAGCACGCGCCGCGCCTTATCCTTGGGCGGCAGCATGGCAAGAGCGCGCAATGGCAGAGATCACAGTGGGCATGGTGGTGACGTTGAAATCCGGCGGCCCAACGATGACAGTCGAAGCCATCGACCAAACCAGCGGCCCCGAGCTTGTCGCGCGCTGCCTCTGGTTCACCGACAACCAACGCAACGAAGGCGACTTCCCCCTCACCGCCCTGACGCCGAGCCCGTGAGGGATGGCATTGCGTATTGGAACGCGCACATGCCTTTCCTCCCCGCGTCGAAAATCCCCGGCACCGCGCAGCCGGAAGCAGCGCCAATAAGCGAATTGGGAACTTATCGACCAAGCTGTCATTATGCTGGCAGCATCAAACCCATCACCCTTGGCGAAAGACCCATTATGCGCGCTTTAGAACTCATCGCCGCCCTCGTCGTCGCCCTGCTGGTCTTCGTCGCCATCAAGCTGATCGGGCTGGTGCTGCACATCGCCCTGATCGGCGCCGCCATCGGCCTCATCGCCGGCTTCCTCCTCGCCCGCGCCTTGCGGCGCAGCTGACCTTTAACCTCCCCCTTGCGGGGAGGGTAATCGCATATGGCCTCAATCCCTCTTTGTCATGGCCCGCAACAGCGGGCCATCCAGGTGGTGTTGCTCCATTCTAAACGGCGTTATTCAAGCACTTCCTTGTATAGCCTTGCCGCGAAAGCTGGATGGCCCGCTGTTGCGGGCCATGACAAGCTGGGGGCGTTCTCAATAGTATAGGGTCAGAGTATAATCTATCAGCTATAGCAGTTTCATCTGCCGCTCGTTGGCGGGCGAAGAAGGCCTGGGTCCCTTCGGTAAGGGCGTGGCGCGGCGCTTGGCTATTTCCTCCAACGCCTGACGGAAGCGCTCATTACCCAGCGCCCAACCGCCATTGGTGGCCGCGCGTAACGCCTCCACAAAGCCGGGCTCCAATGCCTCGCGGATCAGGCCGCGATAGGCCTGCTGTTGCATCAAGGCGCTGCGCCCCAGCCGCCGCCAGATGGGATGGGAGGCCGCCAGCACATCGTCTTTGCCCTCGCCATGGGCGCGGTAACTCGACCAGCGATACTGCCGCGGATGCTCCACCATGCGCGCACGCACGGGATTGAGCTCGATGTAGCGGCAGCAAGCGATGAAGTATTGCTCGCTGTCGATGGGCGCGGCGCGATAGCGGCCCTCCCACAACGTGCCTGTGCGCTGGTAGCGGGCGTTGATGTGGCGGACATAGCGCCGCCCCAAGGATTGCATGGTGCGCGGCAAGCTTTCCGCGCGGCCCGGCGTGACCAGAAGATGGACGTGATTGGTCATCAACACATAGGCATGCACGGCAAGACCGTTGGCCTCAGCCGCCGCGATCAGTCCTTCGCGATAGCAGACAAAATCATCCTCGCCGAAAAACACCGCTTGGCGGTCATTGCCGCGTTGGATGACGTGCAACGGCTGATCCGGAACAAAATAGCGTCCCAACCTCGCCATGAAAGCCCCCGCTGACTTGCGGCTTCGCAGCTTACTACAAGGGAAAGTTAGTTCCTACTCTGACCCCATACTTTCCAGAACGGCAGCAGGCGCGCCAGCCCACCCAACAGACCTCGGCGCCCACACAAGCTGTCGGCCCGGACGCCATCTCAGAACCGGAAGAACCTTAGCGGCGGGACGGGATCAAATCGTCAAATCGGTGCTGGTGCGGCGTCGGGAGAGCGGGCGCGCGCGAAGGGGTGAAAAGGTGAGGCGGGAGACGGCGCGTCAGCAAATCGCCGGTTTGAGGCGTTCGCGGGCGGTTGGTGAATAGTGCTCGAGTCACCTTATTCTCTAGAACGGCTTCCGAATAGAGTTAACCGATCAGCCGCGATTAGAGAACCCTCATACTTCCTCGCGTTTTCTTTTTGCGTCTTCTCAACTTTCTTCCTTATAGAACCTCAAATTCCTTCAAATTGGTCGGCCAAAGTATTGTGAATTCAGTTCTCTCTAGATCGCGATATGCAATTCGAACGTCAGACCAGGCATCACTCTTTTTGAGAATATCCTTTACTTCCTCGAAGGTCTTCGTTGGGCTATCAGTCAGGATGAAAATGTTTACCTCACCAGAACCTGCATCGTGACCGTCAACTTCGCAATCGCTTGGGAGTTCCTCAATCAAGGAATCTTCTAGTAGTACTATTGAGTCGTAGTCATCGACTGATGACGCCGACCACTGCAAAACGAGTTGGTATTTCATGGGTCGTAAGGGGGCGGTGTCAGCCCCTTCTCCATCTGCTTCTGGACATAGTATTTCTGACCTTCTTCTGAACCTATGGGAAAGGTTTCGTGCAGATTTCGTTCGAGCTGGAGCATCTTATCACGTGGACCATTAGCTAAAATCTTTAGCCGACCACCGGCAAGTTTCTTGGGAGTATAGCGGGGAAGTACGGGGTCAGAGTAAAAACATACCGCAAATTTCGCCGCTGCCCTCGTCTGAAATTATCTTCGCAACTGCGTCGCAGCAAACTTGAACCTTCGCGCCCCACTCCCACATTTATCTCAACGGCATCGGCAGCGAAGAAAGGATGGGCTGTGTCCGATTGTTTGGCTTTCAACCAATGTGCAGCAAGGCACCGCTTGCCGCGCACATCTGCAACGCAAGTTGGCCCGCGTGATGCATCGCGCCCGCCCTTTGCAGCAACACAAATGCGCGCGAACAATTATCTTGCCGAACGCAGCTATGCGCGGCGCACGTCCCCTGCTCTCCGCGCCTCCGCGTCTCCGCGTGCCACGTTTTTTTGTGCCCTGGAACGACTGGGTCGAGGCCAC
>JARLIR010000234.1 GCA_031291635.1 Rhizomicrobium sp.
TGGTGGTCGGCGAGATCGCGGTGCTGCCCTTGGTCTTCGGCTTGCCCTGGTACGCTGTGGCCTTTTCGCTCATGAACGCCATGATACTGTTCTTACGCATTAGCGCCGAAAGCGCCGCTCTTCGAGGAGCATCCGATTCCCATCGCTAGAGTATCGTTCGCCATCTGGGCTGGCTTTGCCATGATGTGCATCGGCATGTTCATGGCGATCCTGGATGTGCAGGTGGTTGCCACCTCACTGCCGACCATCCAAGGCGCGCTCGGCATGGCGCGCGACCAGATGAGCTGGGTGCAGACCGCCTATCTGGTGGCGGAAGTGATTGCCATTCCGCTGACGGGCCTGCTGACGCGTCTGTTGTCGATGCGCTGGCTGTTCGTCGTCACCATCACGGTCTTCACCATCGCTTCGATCGGTTGCGCCACCAGCACCAGTTTCGCTGTGCTGATGGTGTGGCGGGTGATCCAAGGCTTTTCCGGCGGCACGCTGATACCGGCCGTCTTCACTGCTGTGTTCTTGCTCTTTCCGGTTCGCCTGCAAGGCATCGCCACCACCATTGCCGGTGTCTTGGCGGTGCTGGCGCCTACCGTCGGCCCCATCGTCGGCGGCTGGATCACCGAAACCTATTCCTGGCACTGGCTCTTTCTCATCAATGTACTGCCCGGCCTAGTCGCCGGTGCCGCCAGCGTGTGGCTGTTGCCGAAAGAGAAGCCAGCCTTTGCTGAAGCACTTGCGCTCGATATCATCTCCATCGTTTGCATGGTGATGTCGCTCGCGACGCTCGAGATCGCGCTGAAGGAAGCGCCGGATCGCGGCTGGCTTTCGCCTTTCGTGCTGGCGCTGCTATCCGTCTCCTTGCTCAGCGGCATCGCGTTCGTGCGCCGCAGCTTGGGCCGTAGCAAACCGGTGGTCGAACTACGCACCTTAAAAGATCCGCTCTTTGCCGTGGGCTGTTTGTTCAGCTTCGTGCTCGGAATCGGGCTGTATGGTTCCACTTATATGATGCCGGTGTTCTTGGCCTATGCGCGCGGGCATGAAGCTCTGCAAATCGGCAGCATCATGTTGGTGACGGGCGTTGCCCAACTTCTCACGGCGCCTCTGGCAGTGGCGCTGGAAAGGCGCTTGGGCGCCCGGCTGCTAACGACAGTGGGCTTTGTGCTCTTTGCCATCGGTCTCGGGCTCAGCGCCTTTCAAACACCGGAGACGGATTTCGCCGGCATGTTCTGGCCGCAAGTGATCCGCGGCGTGGCGATCATGTTCTGCTTGCTGCCGCCAACGCGGCTGGCTTTGGGGCATCTGAAAGCGGCGGAAGTGCCGGACGCCAGCGGCCTCTTCAATCTGATGCGCAATCTGGGCGGCGCCATCGGCATCGCGCTGATCGATAGCATCATCTATGGCCGCGCCCCCGTCCACGCCACCGCCATTGCCCATCGCTTGATGGCAGGTGATGTCGCGACGGCGAAGTTCGTCGGCATTCCGCTGCGCTTGTTCGAGGGCAGGGCGCCCGGTCCCATCGACCCCGTCACCCAAAGCCTGCTGGAACCCATGGTCAACCGCGCTGCCTTCGTCGCTGCCATGAATGACGCCTGGGCGGTGATCGCGATCTTGACCTTGGGGGCACTGATCACACTTCCGTTCGCCCGGGCGAAATGGTGGGGCAGGGCCTAGTCGCCCGCCACTTGGGTCAGTTACGACAGGCATCTGTTCCGGAGTGGACTTCGACACAAATTTTATGCGTGAAGCCGCCTTTGGCATGACCTAAGAAGATGCCATGACAACCCATCAAACCCCTACGCGTCCGTCCTGGCTTTCCTTGATCGATTCTCGATTGTCAGCGCAATTGCGTTTTCTCATCGAAGCCGATCGCCTCAAGACGGTCTTGCGCGGCAGCAAGATTACCGATGGCTCGCGTAAGGAGAACACCGCGGAGCATAGCTGGCATCTGACACTCTTCGCGACGGTTCTTTCGGAGTGGGCCATTGCCCCCGTCGATGTCTTGCGTGTGACGCAGATGCTGATCGTGCATGATTTGGTCGAGATCGATTGCGGCGACACCCCTCTCTTCGACTTCGCAGGGGCAACCACTCAAGCGGCTCGCGAAAAGATAGCAGCCGACCGGCTGTTTGGGCTGCTTCCCGGTAATCAGGGCAGCGCGCTTCGGGCGCTGTGGGACGAGTTCGAGGCCGCCAAGACGGCCGATGCCAAATTCGCCAAGGCGCTGGATCGCCTGCAGCCGATTTTGCTCAATCACATCGTCGGGGGCGGAACTTGGATCGACTATGACGTCGATGAAACACGTGAGCGCGCCATGACGGGCCGCATAGCCGAGGGCTCGCCCACATTATGGAA
>JARLIR010000235.1 GCA_031291635.1 Rhizomicrobium sp.
ATGTAGGGTGGCGGACAAGATTTTGACAGAGATAGGCAGCGCACTCCATGGCGAGGCGTAAAGTTGTCGAGCGACGCCTTTAGGAGCTAAGAGGCGAAATAACGGCAGGTCTAGCCGTATTGGCCTATCGTCCACGATGATGTGGCGAAAGTTAAGCCAACATATCACACAGGCATGTTATCATTACCGCGACAGGGCGGAAGGCAGGGGCCGCCATGAAACTCTCACCGATTGCTTTGTGTTTAACACTGCTAGCTATACCGTGTCGGGCTGAAAGTGAGACCAACAATCCGAGTAATGTCGGTGGACTTCCGACCAGCGCTCTTCTTGTATGGTGCGACGAATACGTGAAATCTGACGGGTCGGCTCCGGCGATCGCAAAAAGCGACCTAGCGGCATATTGCATTTTGTTTTTCAATGGCTGGACGGAGTCCTACGCTGTAGGTGCGGGCGGTAAACGAAGCGATGGCACTCCTGTCTACGACATCTGCGAGCACGACAAATACTCACCAGATATGTTTGCGCGTGCATTTGCTGCGTTCGCCCACACTTACAGCGCACAATTCAAAGCCGGCCCCCTCACCAACTCCACCTTTGCGATTCCCTATGCTCTCCACTGGACGTGGCCATGCACAAAGAAATAGGTAGGTTGGCAGACGGCTATTTGGCGATCGGTGCAAACGGCGCTTCAGCGATCGAGTCTAGACCTTAAGCATACGAACGCCCAACGACCTGCCCATAAGGATCCTGTGCTAGGATTAGCGGGGCGTTCGAGGTATCTCACTGTGCCTCGGATTTGGCATTGCTACCCTGTGCTCCCTATGTTTAACCGCTAATCGCTTCCGCGGTCAGTTTCCTTATATCCGTGATGACGATAACACCTCTGTGCTCTTCGATAATACCGTCGCGACGCCATTTCTGGATCAGGCGATTGATGCTTTCCCGCGTCACATGCATGTGGTTGGCCAATTCGCGATGCGGCAATACGATCGCCAACTTACGACCTTGGGGCGTGTCATAACCGAAATGCTGGGAGAGGACGATCAAACGTTTTGCCAGCCGGGTCGGAAGGGCAAGGAAAACAGCATCCTCATAGTTTTCCGAAATCACGCGCGCCCGAGCCGCCAATCCGACCATCATTTGCAGCATGGCTTGGGGTTCCTGCTGCAGATAGGGAATCAAATCACGTCTTGCGAGCACCAACAATTCCACGACATCCACCGCTAGCGCATCGGCGGTTCGCGGGCCACCATCGGCAATTGCGACTTCACCAAAAATCTCGCCGGCACTCAGAATGCTCAGCGTGACATCTCGCCCGAAGATTGCACCTGCGGTAAATTTTACCTTTCCGCTGTAAATGACGAACAAATGGGTCCCCGGATCACCTCGGCGAAAAATCGTGGCGCCGGCTGCGGTCAAGCGCCATTCGGCAAACTTTGCTAGGTGGGCGAGTGCAGGCTTGCTCAGACCACCAAACATGGCCGTCCGCGAAAGCGCGAGAATTTTTTTGTCGCTTGCTTCAGAACCGGATACGGGGATTTTTGCCATCGCGTTGCGCCCTTCAATCCCAAGCGACCAAGCGCAAGACGCCCACACCCGATTGCTTGCAAGGCTCGAACACTGCCATCTCTGGCGTGGAATCGAGCCGAGCCCATGCCCGTTCGCTGATCAGCAAGCAGGTCTTCCAAAAGCGCGTCGCCTGTTGCAACGAGGCCGCGCCATCGACCGGAGCACCCGTAGCGAGCAACGACAGGCTACGATCCTCACCGACTAGACCGATGGCGGCCAGACCAAAATCAATACCGATAGCAAGCGGCGGCGGCTCGTCGGAAAACAACGACCTGGCCCTCTCATTCCAATGGCGCAGAAGGGTCAAAGCACAGGCAATGGCCTTTTCCGGCGACTTGTCAGAATCGTCCCGCAAGCCGAAAAGGCAGACTGTGCCATCGCCGACATGGGCGAGCACGGCGCCATCCTGTTCAAAAACAGCTTCCTCCACCAAAGAGCGGAACAGCGACAAGCCTGCGGCGACGTCTTCCGGCGTCATGGTTTCCGCTTTGCCAGTGAACCCAACGAGGTCGCAATCGAGCACCGTCACGATGTGCTCGCGTGGGGTACGCCACGGGTGCCAACACCTACTTCGGCAAGACGGCGCAATTGGTACAGCAAGCCCATGCCGTCAGCCACTTCCAGCGCGCCGTACTGAAGATCGGCAATTACCTCATTATCCTCGCGGTCGCGCTGGTGGCCGTTATCATTGGTGTCGCAATTTTCCGCGGTGACCCAATCCTCACCACTCTACAATTTGCCCTGGTTCTGACTGTGGCGGCCATTCCCGTGGCGAGGCCGACGGTATTGTCCGTGACCATGGCCGTCGGTGCACGCCTCCTCGCCAAGAAACAAGCCGTGGTGAGCAAGCTCGTGGCCATCGAGGAATTGGCTGGCGTCGACATCCTCTGCGCCGACAAAACCGGAACACTGACGCAAAACAAGCTGAGCTTGGGAGATCCGTTCTGTGTCAACCTCATACCAGCAGATCAAGTGATCCTCGCTGCTGCATTGGCCTCGCGCGACGATAACAACGACACCATCGATCTGGCCGTTCTGAGCGGATTGAAAGACAAAGAAACGCTGAAACCCTATTACGCGAGCCACTTTCTGCCCTTTGATGCGGTCAAGAAACGCACGGAAGCCACCATCAAAGGGCCTGACGGAAGGGAATTTAAGGTCGCGAAGGGTGCCCCACAGGTCATCATGGCATTGGCAGCCAACGCCGCAGCGGTAAAGTCCGAGGTCGACAAAGCGGTCAATGATTTTGCGGCGCGGGGCTTTCGTTCGCTGGGTGTGGCGCGCGCCGAGGCAGACGGAGCGTGGCAGTTCCTGGGTGTGCTACCGCTCTTCGATCCGCCGCGGGAAGACGCCAAAACCACTATCGCCACCGCGCTTGAGATGGGTGTCAAAATCAAGATGGTAACGGGTGACGCGCTGGCCATCGCACGCGAAACCGCCAAGAAACTGGGAATGGGCGACAACATTCTCGATGCCGCCAGCCTGGGCGACGTCAAACAACAGGAGAGCGCTGAACATACCGCCGCCATCGAGAAGGCGGACGGCTTCGCGCAAGTTTTTCCTGAACACAAATTCCACATCGTGGACGTGTTGCAAAAGCACGGCCATATCGTCGGCATGACGGGTGATGGCGTGAATGACGCCCCTGCCCTAAAGAAAGCCGATTGCGGCATCGCCGTTTCGGGCACCACCGACGCCGCAGGCGCCGCCGCAGCGATTGTGCTGCTGACGCCGGGCCTGTCGGTGATCATCGACGCCATTAAAGAAAGCCGCCGCATTTTCCAGCGGATGAACAGCTACGCCATCTACCGCATAGCCGAAACATTGC
>JARLIR010000236.1 GCA_031291635.1 Rhizomicrobium sp.
GGCTGCGATGAAGCTTTTGAACAGCGGATGGGGGGCAAAGGGGCGTGACTTTAGTTCGGGGTGGAACTGGACGCCGATGAACCAGGGGTGATCGGGAATTTCCATGATCTCGGGCAAACGTCCATCGGGCGACCAGCCGGAGACCACCAGACCGAACTCCGCCAGCTGTTTGACGTAATTGACGTTGACCTCATAGCGATGACGATGACGTTCCGAGATCGTGCTGCCGCCATAGACTTCTTCGACATGGCTGCCAGGCGCCAGCACCGTGGGATAAGCGCCGACGCGCATGGTGCCGCCAAGATCGGTGGTCTCGTCGCGGGTCTCGACGCGGTTGCCCTTTATCCATTCGGTCATCAACGCGATCACCGGATGCTTGGGATGGCTGTTCTCGCTGGTGTTGGCGTCTTCGAGATGGACGAGATCGCGCGCGGCTTCGATCACTGCCATGTGGAGGCCGTAGCAAATGCCGAAGAACGGCACCTTGCGCTCGCGGGCGAAGCGAACCGCTTCGATCTTGCCTTCGACGCCACGCTCACCAAAGCCGCCCGGCACCAAAACGCCGTGAAAGCCTTCCAGGAACGGCGCCGCATCGGCGTGTTCGAAGATGGTGGAATCGATCATCTCGATCCGCACACGGACGTTGTTGGCGATGCCGCCATGGGTCAGCGCTTCGTTCAAGGATTTGTAGGAATCCTTGACCTGCATGTATTTGCCGACGACCGCGATACGCACTTCGCCTTCGGGATTGGTGACGCGATTGACCACCCAATCCCATTTGGTCAGATCCGGCTGCGGCGCATCGTGAATATTGAAAACCTTGAGCAGCTCGGTATCGAAACCGACTTCGTGATAAGCGATCGGGGCGCGATAAATGCTGGGCAGATCGAGCGCGGGAATAACGCGCTCCTTGGGCACGTTGCAGAACAGGCCGATCTTGCGGCGGTCGTCTTCCGGCAAGGGCTTTTCCGAACGGCAAAGCAGAATGTCGGGCTGAATGCCGATGGCGCGCAGCTCTTTGACCGAATGCTGGGTCGGCTTGGTCTTGAGCTCGCCCGCCGCTTCCAGATAGGGCACCAGCGTCAGATGCACGAAAGCGTGGTTTTCGCGGCCCAGCTCGTTGCCAAGCTGACGAATGGCTTCGAAGAAGGGCAAGCCTTCGATGTCGCCGACCGTGCCGCCGATTTCACAGAGCAGGAAATCGACTTCATCGGCACCAGCCAGCATGAATTCCTTGATCATGTCGGTGACGTGCGGGATCACCTGCACGGTGCGGCCGAGATATTCGCCGCGGCGTTCCTTCTCGATCACCTGCTGATAAATGCGGCCCGAGGTGATGTTGTCAGCCTTGGACGAAGCCACGCCGGTGAAGCGTTCGTAGTGACCAAGATCGAGATCGGTCTCGGCCCCGTCATCGGTGACATAAACCTCGCCATGCTGATGCGGGCTCATAGTGCCCGGATCGACGTTGAGATAAGGGTCAAGTTTGCGCAAGCGGACGGTATAACCGCGGGCTTGCAGAAGGGCTCCAAGAGCCGCCGAGGCAAGACCTTTTCCGAGGGAAGAGACCACGCCGCCTGTGATGAAGATCAATCGCGCCATGGAATGCCACCATGTCGAAAGAGGTCACCATTCTCAAGGGCTAAAACGTCACCCGCACCGGGCTTAGGAAGATTTGCTGTCACGCTCTGAACCATCTGACTTACAACACGAATTTCAAGGGATGCCGGACGCGACGACGGCCAAAGCCGCGCGACGTCTTCTCAAAGCCCGGCAAGGCGGCGTTTGTTGGCGATACGAATCGCTTGGAGGCGAATCACCCGGAGACGATTCGCAGCTCTGCGACCATGCTCACGCCTGTTCCTGCACTCAATTTGAGGCAAAAACAGGCAGAGCTAGTTATTGATCAGTGCGGTGTCGGGATCGACGGGCCGCCAGGAACCTTGACCGGCGCCTTTTGCATGGGCGCGGAACGGGTCGGCGTGTCCAGGATCGAAGCCGGACGATGGGTGCGCGAGACCAGAATATTGAGGGCGAGGCAAACCACGAAGAAACCAACGGCCAAATAGGCCGTGGTGCGGGTCAAGGTATCCGCGGCGCCGCGCGGGCTGAACAGACCGCCCAAACCGCCACCACCGCCGCCGCCGCCGCCGATGCCAAGCGCGCCGCCTTCAGAACGCTGCAGCAGGATAAACACGATCAAAAGGATCGCGATGACGAGTTCAATGGTCAGAAGCAGGGTTTGCATGGACAGGCCTTTCCGGAAGCCGGGCTTTTAGAGGATCAAACCCGGCTTGGGAAGCGGGTCATCCCGCCGCCGCCTTATCCAGGAGCAATTCTTCGCCGGTAGAGCCTGTGGTGCCACGGGCCTTGATCATGGCCATAGCCTCCTCAATCGCCCGCAAATGGTCGGATTTGGACAGGTCGGGGTGGATGATCTGATTCAGATTGATCGCCCCCTGCCCCAAAATATGCATGGAAGCGTTGCGATCGACCCCGAAATGAAGCCCTTCGGCCGCCGCAATGATCGAATCACACCACTGCAAAGCCGTCTCCAGCTCGATCTCGCGGCAGCGCTTGGCAACCGATTGGGCCAAAAGCGTCAATTTGCTGAGATTGGCGTCGGTGGAGAGGTCTTCCGGCTCCTGCAGCAGGCGCCACAGGATGCAGATCTGGAACGAGTCGCGGCGCAGCTTCTCGATGGTCAGCGTGTCCTTGGCGACGCGCAGCTCCGCCTGCAGGCGGGAGGCCACTTCGGTCAGGTTGAGGCCGTCCTTGGCCTTCATTTTGAGGGAGTTTGGCGGCTGGAAGAGCTGGACATCGGAGGCGCGGTTGGGGTCGTTGCGCCGGTCCGGCCCGACATAATCATGGGTGATGACAAAGTGCTTGCGCCGCTCGGCGTGGGTATCGATGCGCGATTTCAGGAGATTGGTGGAAAATGGGCGCAGCACCAGGTCGTCGGCGCCGGAGTTCAGCACCCGTGTGACCAGCGGACGGCTCTTTTCCCAGGCCGTAACGATAATGACGAGAAAAGGGTTGGCGTGGCCGTTGCCCCCCTGACGCAGGGTCTGAATCATGGCGCAGAGCTCGGCATCAGCGCCTTGCGCCTCGCACAACACCAGATCGGGCGGCACCCGTTTGATGATACGGCCCAGATCTTCGAGCGTGCCGCAGACTTCAATATTGCGAAAGCCAAGCGTGTAGAGCACTGCGCGGGTCGCATTGCGGTGCGCCCCGACAGGATCATAGATCAGCGTGTCGGCCGTTTCGTAGTTGAGCCTTGCCATCTCGCCCTGCTGTCCTTTGACCGG
This sequence comes from Rhizomicrobium sp., assembly GCA_031291635.1. GTDB lineage: Bacteria > Pseudomonadota > Alphaproteobacteria > Micropepsales > Micropepsaceae > Rhizomicrobium. Next base: position 3,312 of record JARLIR010000236.1, read on the forward strand.
CCATTCTGCCTGGCAGCGGTTAAGGAATGGTGGGGTGAGATGGTTAAGACGTTGGTATTGCGTGCAATACCGCGCCGCGTCCAAGGCCAAGAGCACACCCATAGGCAGCGCAGGATGGGTCTTACCCGGCGGCAGCGATCGACGGCTGCTGCTTGCCCGCAGCCCGGGCCCGCAAGGTGGTGGCAGCTGTATCGATAGACTGCAGCAGGACACTGCGAGGCCGTTCCGGACTGACGATGCGGTAGAGCGTTACAGCGGCTTGCCCCAGAAGATGCATTGAGGCGCTACGGTCGACGCCGCAATGCAGCCCTTCCACTGCCGCCACGACAGACTCACACCATGGCAAAGCCGCTTCGAGTTCCGCCGAGCGGCAACGTCTGGCAACCGCCACGGCCAAACGGCCCAAATTCACCCGATGCTCTTCGAGATCCTGATCGTCGCCGTCTTGCAAGATCCGCCACAGAACACAGATTTGAAAGACTTCGCGCGTCAAACGCTCGCTGGCGAATTCGCTCTTGGCCCGGCGCAGCTCCTGCTGGAGGCGAAAATTGGCCTCCGGCATGGTCAGGCCGTCCATCGTCTTCATTTTCAGCGAATTCGGCGGCCGGAACAGTTCGGCATTCGCCGGACGGCTCGAATCCGCGCGCCGATCCGGTCCAACATAGTTGTGTGTAATCACAAAACCCTTGCGGCGCTCGATATGGCTGTCGATGCGCCGTTTCAAAATGGTCGTCGAATAGGGCCGCAAAATGAGATCATCGGCCCCGGAATTGACCACCATCTGAGCCAGCTCATGGCTCTTTTCCCAGGCGGTGACGATCACCACCAGGAAGGGATTGGCGTGACCGCCAACGCCGAGTCGCAAGGTTTGAATCAGCTCACAGAGCTCGCTGCCAACGCCACTGGCTTCGCAGAGCACCAGATCCGGCGGCACATGTTTGATGGCCCGGTTGAGACTCTCGAGCGTGTCGCTCGACGAGACTTTGCCAAAGCCAAGGCTGTAAAGCGCCATGCGGGTTGCATTGCGGTGCTGCGCTACCGGATCGTAGACAACAATGCTCGCACGCTCGTATCGGAACAGAGGCATTGCACCCACCATTTTTGCAACCCTAGAATGCCTAACCAGGGGTTAAAAAATGGTGGAGAACAATGGTTAAGGTACTGCGTGGATTAGATAAATTTTGATTTTAATGTTGGTGCCGCGCCACCATCAACGGCCTTACGAGGCCGCGGCTACGATGGTGAGAAAATCGGCGGCCTTCAGGCTGGCGCCACCGACCAATGCGCCACCCACTTCGGGCTGCGCCAGAATCTCTTTGGCATTCTTCGGATTGACCGAACCGCCGTAGAGAATCTCGATTTTGGCGCCCGCTTCGCCGAAACGTGCCACCAGCACGCCGCGGATATGAGCGTGCATTTTGACGATGTCTTCGCTGGTCGCGGTGCGGCCCGTGCCAATCGCCCAAACTGGCTCATAGGCAATCGCGACAATATGAGCAGCCGCGTCATCCGGTACGCTGTCCGCCAACTGGCGGCTAACCACGGCATATTCCTGGCCTGCGACGCGTTCTGCTTCGGTTTCGCCGATGCAGATCATGACGCCCAAGCCGCCACGCCAGCCGGCGGTGGCCTTGGCTGCGACCACGGCGTCGCTCTCAGCATGGTACTGACGGCGCTCGGAATGGCCGACAATCACCCAGCTCGCCCCGGCATCCTTCAGCATTTCCGCCGAAATATCGCCCGTAAAGGCGCCCGAGACCTTGGCATGGCAGTCTTGACCGCCAACGCCGATGGCCGAACCTGCCTCTTTGACGACCCGCGTCAAAAGCGTGGCAGGTGGACAAATCACCACTTTTACCCCCGGCCGCGCCGTTAAGCCGCTAACCAAAGCCCGGACTTCCTCAAGGGAGGCATCCAGGCCATTCATCTTCCAGTTTCCTGCGATCAACAAGCGCATCTCCTTGCCGTTAAGAGATGCCCTCCCTATCATCCGCCGCCTTTTACCGCCATGCGATTTCATAGCCCTCTCAAAGCCCAATTCAGATCGGTACAGCCATGCTTCAGGAAATGCGGAAATACGCGAAGTCCAAACTCGCCAATGTCCTTTTGGGACTGTTGGCCGTCAGCTTCGTGTCCTGGGGCGTGGGCGACTTCGTCCGGGCCAGTAACGACAGCTCGGTCGCTAAGGTCGGCGGCGTGGCCATCGATCAACAGGATTTCCGCCGCGACTACACCAATTCGGTGCGCTCGGAAGCCAATCGCCGCGGCGAAGCCACGCTGAGCCCGGAAGAGATCCGCAAGCTCAAGATCGCTGACGCCGTGCTGGAACAGAAGATCGCCAGTCAGGCGCTCGACAATGTGGTCAAGAAGCTGGGTCTGACGGCCAGCGACGCGATGGTAACCGGCATCATCCACCGCTATTCGGCTTTCTCGGGCGTCACCGGCCAGTTCGACCGTCCTACTTTCCAGCGCACCATCGAGCGCATTGGGTATAGCGAGCAGGGCTTCATCGAACTGGTGCGCGCCGATACCGCCCGCAATCAGCTGGTGCAAGCGGTCGAAGGCGGCTTCAAGGTGCCGCCAGGCTACGCCAAATTGCTGTTCAACTATTTCACCGAGATCCGCGCTGCGGACTACGTGGTGGTTGATGCCAAGTCGCTGGGTGCCATCCCGGCGCCGAGCGATGCCGAGCTGACGGCCTACGTCAAAGCCCATCCCGGCCAGTTCTCCACCCCGGAATATCGCGACGTGACCTATGCCGCGATCACGCCCGACGATCTGATGCCGACGATCAAAGTCACGGATGCGCTGATCCAACAGGCTTACGACGATCACAAAGACGAATTCGTCATCCCCGAAAAGCGCGACCTCGACCAGATCTCGTTCCAGACCGAAGCCGCCGCCAAAGTCGCGTATGAAAAAGCGCAAAAAGGCGGCTTAGATCAGCTGACCAATGAAAAGGGCGAAAAGGCGACGCCGCAGCTGGCGATCACCACCGCCGATCTCGACCCTGCCCGCGCCAAGGCCGTCTTCGCGTTGGCCAAGGACGGTATCACCCCGCCGATGAAGACCCCGGCGGGCAGCTTTGCCATCCTGCGCGTCAAATCCATCACCCCCGGCGTCACCCGCACCCTCGACACGGTGAAAGAGGAATTGCGCGGCAAGATCGCGCGGGAACTCGCCACCTCGAAACTTTCCGACATGTCCAACGCCTATACCGATGCCTCGAGCGGCGGTTTGGCGCTGGCGGATGCCGCCAAGAAGGTCGGCATGAAGAGCGGCCGTATCGCTGCCATCGATCTGGCCGGTCTTGCTCCCGATGGCCAGAAAGCCGCGGCGCCGGACGATCAGGAATTCCGCAACATCGCTTTCCACACTGAGCCCGGCGATGAAGGCGATCCGCAGTTGGCCAAATCCGGCGCGCTCTATGTCGTTTCGGTCAACAGCATTACGGCGCCTAAGCTGAAGCCGCTGGAGCAGGTTCGTCCGCAGGCCCTCGCCGCTTGGACCGAACAGCAACGCATCGCGCTGTTGAAGAAGAAGGTGCAGGATCTGGCGGCGCAGGCCAATCGCGAAGACAGCCTCGACGGGGCCGCCAAAGCTATCGGCGCCGCGGTGCAGAAGAGCCCGGCACTCGATCACCGCACCAGCGACGACACCTTCTCGCCGGCGCTGGTACAACAGATCTTCACCGCCAAGCCCGGCCAGACCGTGCTCGGGCCGAAGGCCAAGAGTGGCGACTATGTGCTGGCGCGCATCACCGGCATCGTGCACCCCCCGATGCCCGATAAGGGGCCCAGCAACATCGCGATCACCCGCGAACTGTCGAGCGGTATTGGCGCCACGATCACGGAATCTTACGTTGCCCAGCAAAAGACGGATCAAGTCGTCAGCTATAATCGCGCGAACATCGATAAAGCGGCGGGCAGCGAGTAACGATGGCTATCCTCCCCGATTATGCAGGCTTTGCGGCGGCCTATGAGAAAGGGCTGCCGCAAGTCCTCTACACCAGGCTGGTGGCCGATCTGGAAACGCCAGTTTCGGCCTATCTGAAACTGGCGGAGGGGCGTCAGAACGCTTTTCTGCTCGAAAGCGTGCAAGGCGGCGAGACCCGCGGGCGCTATTCGATTGTGGGGCTGAAGCCCGATCTGATTTGGCGCTTTCAAAATGGCAAGGCCGAGATCAATCGCAACGCGCGGGCCAATCCCGACGCCTTCGAGCCGGATGCGGAAACCAATCCGCTGAATTCTTTGCGGCAACTGCTCAAGGCCACCGAGATGAAGCTGCCCACGGGCCTGCCGCCGATGGCGGTGGGGCTTTACGGCTATCTCGGTTACGACATGGTGCGGCTGATCGAAAAGCTGCCGAATGTGCCGCCCGATACGCTGGGCCTGCCCGACGCGATTTTGATGCGCCCCTCCATCGTGGCGATTTTCGATTCCGTGCGCGATGAGATCGTGATTGTTTCGCCGGTGTGGCCGCAAGACGGCATCGATGCCAAAGCCGCTTATGCGCGAACGTCCGAGCGCATCAACGACGCTATCGCCGATCTGGAACGGCCTTTGCCGATGAGCCCGGCGCTGCCCGATATGGCGCTGGAGAACGGCCCGGTCGAATCCAATATGAGCCATGACGACTACATCGCCATGGTGGGCAAGGCCAAAGAGTACATTCTGGCAGGCGACGTCTTCCAAGTGGTGCCGAGCCAGCGCTTCCGCCGCCCCTTCAAGCTGCCGTCGTTTTCGCTGTATCGCGCGCTGCGGCGGCTGAACCCCTCGCCGTTTTTGTATCACCTCGCTTTGCCCGGCTTTGCCATTGTCGGCTCCAGCCCGGAAATTCTGGTGCGGCTGCGCGACGGCAAAGTGACCATCCGGCCGATCGCCGGGACGCGGCCACGCGGCGCCACGCCGGAAGAAGATCAGCGCTTGGCGGAAGAGCTGATGGCCGATCCCAAAGAACGCGCCGAGCATCTGATGCTGATCGATCTGGGCCGTAACGATGTCGGGCGGATTGTGAATATCGGCGACGTCAATGTCACCGACAGCTTCTTCATCGAGCGCTACAGCCATGTGATGCATCTGGTCTCCAATGTGGACGGCCATATCCGCCCTGGCCTCGATGCCGTGGATGCGCTGGCGGCGGGCTTGCCCGCGGGCACGCTGACCGGGGCGCCGAAAATTCGCGCCATGGAAATCATCGACGAATTCGAAACGGAAAAGCGCGGCGCGGCTTATGCGGGCGCGGTCGGCTATTTCGCTGCCGATGGTTCGATGGACACCTGCATCATGCTGCGCACGGCGCTGGTCAAAGACGGCACCATGTATGTGCAAGCCGGGGGCGGCATCGTCGCCGACAGCGTGCCGGAAAGCGAATATCAGGAGACGGTCAACAAAGCCAAAGCCCTGATGAGCGCCGCCGATGAAGCAGTGCGGTTTGCGAGTGCGGGCAAGCGGGGGCAGTGAAAGAGAGTGAGTAGGGAATAGCGAATGGCGAGTAGGGAAAGAAGAAATTGCCCTTCTCGCCCGCGCCCTTATTTTTTGCCCCCCGTTGAGGGGAAGTGGCTGGCGCGCATCAGCGCGACGGCCGAAGGGGGGCCTTTCCACCAGGCAATTCGCGCGCAATTGCTTGCATCACCCAATCAAGGCGTTTGAAAATATCTTCGTTGCTTACGCGCAGGACCTTCCAGCCTTGGGTACGAAGAAACTGATCGCGATGATCGTCATGGGCGATTTCGGCATCGGTGGAATGGGTCTCGCCATCGACTTCGACGATCAACCGCGCCTTGCTGCAGGCAAAATCGGCAATGTAGGGGCCGAGCGGATGTTGTTTGCGAAAATGAAACCCGCCAGCAGAGTGACGCCGCAGGCGTGACCACAAAATGACCTCCGCTTGCGTCATACGTTTGCGCAATGAGCGCGCTTGGCCAATCGTTCGCGGCTCGGTATCGTGCACGGGCGCCCCCGGCTTTGGTGCTTTCCGATTATAGCAAGAATTGGGGTGAAGGCCCCCCTTCCCGCCCTTCGGGCGGACTTCCCCCCAATGGGGGGCAGAAAAAAGACGGCGACCTCTCGTTGTCGGCTCTACTTACTCGCCATCTCCACGCCCACATCCAGCTCGGTCTTTAAGCGGATGGCGTCGGAGGCTTTGATTAGGCGGTAACCTTTGAGCTCGGCACACCAGCGCGTCACCAGATCGAGGGTGGCGGCGTGGGGATGGCCGATGGCGATGGCGACGCCTTGCTCGCGCGCCACGCGTTCCAATTCCTTCAGCTGATGCGCCACTGCGGGCGAGGCTTGATCGTCATCGAGAAAAATATCGCGGTCGGCGCTGGGCACACCAAAGGCGCGCGACACCGCCACCACTTGGCTGAGCGGCGTGGTGCGGGAATCGAGGAAGAACATACCGCGGCCATACAAAGCCTCGGCCACCGGCACCAGGGCGTGGCGGTCAGCGGTGAAGACGCTGCCTTCGTGATTGTTGATGCCAGCATAGCCTTCGACTCGCGACAGCGCTTCATCGAGGCGGCGCAGATTTTCCTCCACCGGCAGATCGCGGCGCAGTGCATTCTTCAGCGAGCCATCGCGGTCGCGCGGCGCTTCCATCGGCACATGCACCAGGATCTGGTGCCCGGCCTCGCGGGCGGAGCGCGCCAGGCGCGGGGTGTCCTCGGGATAAGGCAGGAAAGAGAGCGAAACCTCTTTGGGCAGCGCGATGGCGCGGCGGTTTTGCACGATATCGCCGCCCATATCGTCGATCACCAGCGCGATCAGCGGCAGTTTGGCTTTGGGCGTGGAGACAACGGGTTTGACGGGTTGAGGCGCTGGCAGCGGCGCGGCGGCAGCGAGTTTCACCACCGGGGTTGGCGCGACATGCGTCAGCGGCTGGAAGACAACCTGCGCAGGTGCCTCCCATTTGGTGCTGGCCTGGGCCTCCAGAACGCCCGAGGGCGTCACCAGATCGGCAAGCTTGGGCAGCCCCTCAAGCGCGCCCGGACCGCCGATGCCAGCCGCCAGGAGCAACAGCATCCAGAACACCGCTTCCAAAGCGCGGCGCGCCAGACGATTGAAAGCGATGCGCGGCGGCGTGGCGCGACGGGTTTGGCGATTCGGGCTCCAACGGGACATGACAAAGTACCGCCCAGCCGCGCCGCAGAGTCAACGAGCCCTAGTTCGCCAGGGCCTCGGCGGGGTCGGCGGTGCCGGCTTCGATCTCTGACACTTTCACTTCGGGATAGCCCACGCCCAAATCGGCGGCGTGGTGATAGGCATCAACGATCATGTCGCGCAGTTCGGCCGCGCCACGGGCCAGTTGCGCCGTGATGAAGGCGTTGGCCTCCGGGCTCTTTTTGGTGAGGCCGACCTGCTTTTCCAAACGATAGGCGGGTGCCACCGCGGCTTGCGTGCCGGTCAGATAATCGGCGGTACGCACCCAGATGGCGCATTTGCAGTCGCGCGCGGGCGGCAGCACGGCAACAATATCCTTGGCCGTGATGTTGGCGTGGACATAGCGGCTTTCAAACGGCGAATGGATCTTGGCGTCGGTGAAGCCTTCCGGATTCGGGCCCTTGCCCCAGCCATTGTAATGGATGCTGGCATGCATCGGCATCGAGCCATCGCCGACGAAATGCGACCAGGTGCCCAGATCGTGCAGTGCGATCTTCTCGCGCATGAGGCGGTCCTTGGCGTAAGCGGCGCGCTGCTCCGGCGTCTTGGCGTTCTTTTCGCCCCAGGCATCAACACGCCAATAGGCCAGATCCTTCGACAGCAATTCGAAGCCCTGCTGAATGGTGTAGGGCAGATAGCCCATCTTGTATTGCGTGGTGCCGGTGGCGCGCAGGGCCTCGTCGTATTTCTCACGGCTGACCGGCAGCGCGTTGAGCTTGACCCCGCCATTGATCGTCAAATCGTCATTCACATCGACGAAATGGGCCGGGCTGTGCTCGTCATCAAAAGAATGGCCCGCGCCGCGCTCGCGATCGGCTTCCGGCCCGAGATAA